>CAZOIX010000708.1:0-2980 GCA_964579685.1 uncultured Mycobacterium sp. | reverse complement strand
CGTCGAAGACAAGGTCCTGAGCGGCGGGTAGTGGGCGGTCGCGTCGATCATCCTGCTTCCCAGCTTCAGCAACTGGGACCACCCGATCCGGAGACAGATCTTCTCGGGTGTGCGCCTGGCGTGGTCCGTCGAGGAGGATCGGGCCTGATGTGCCGACACCTCGGCTGGCTCGGCAGACCGGCCTCCGTCGCCGCACTGGTGATGGAACCTGCCAACGGCCTTATGGTGCAATCGTATTCGCCCCGCAGGCAAAAGCATGGCCTGATGAATGCCGACGGCTGGGGGGTGGGCTTCTTCGACGACGGCACACCACGACGCTGGCGCAGCGCCGCGCCGTTGTGGGGGGATGCGTCATTCGCAGCGGTGGCACCGGCGCTGCGCAGCGGCTGCATCGTGGCGGCCGTGCGGTCCGCGAGTGTCGACATGCCGATCGAGCCGTCGGCATGCGCGCCCTTCACCGACGGCCAGTGGCTGCTGTCGCACAACGGTGTCGTGGACCGTGCCGCGCTACCGCCATCGGCAGAGGCCGAATCGACGTGCGACATTGCACTGCTGGCGGCGCGGATCTTCGACCGAGGCATTGTAACACTCGTGGACACAATAGTCGACGTGGCCGCTGCGGACCCCGGAGCCCGGCTGAACATCCTGGCGGCCAACGGGTCTCGGCTGCTGGCCACCACCTGGGGCGACACCCTGTCCGTGCGCCGGTGTGACGACGGCGTCGTGCTGGCCAGCGAACCGTACGACGACAGCGACGCCTGGCGCGACATTCCCGATCGTCATCTGGTTTCCATACTCGGCCGAGACATCGAGCTGATCCCCCTGAAAGGATCGTGATGACAGCCAAGCGAGAAGCGAATGCGGATCGCGCATCGACCATGTCACTGTCGAACTATCTTTCCGCCAATTCGGCGGGCGACGCGCTGCGCCGGGACGTGCGCGACGGCTTGACACAGACGCCGAAGTCGTTGCCGCCCAAATGGTTCTACGATTCCGTCGGCAGCGATCTGTTCGACCGGATCACCCGCCTGCCCGAGTACTATCCCACCCGCACCGAGGCGCAGATCCTGCGCGAGCGGTCGGCCGAGATCGCCGCGGTGTCGGGGGCGGACACTCTCGTCGAGCTCGGCAGCGGTACCTCGGAGAAGACCAGAATGCTGCTGGACGCCCTGCAGGACAGCGGATCGCTGCGCCGATTCATCCCGTTCGACGTCGATGCCTCGGTTCTCGAGGCCGCCGGTTCGGCGATCGGAAGGGAGTACCCCGGTATCGAGATCGATGCGGTCTGCGGGGATTTCGAGGAGCATCTGGGCAAGATCCCGCGCGTCGGCCGCCGCCTGGTCGTCTTCCTCGGGTCGACGATCGGCAACCTCACCCCGGCGCCGCGCGCCGAGTTCCTGGCCGCGCTGGCGGAGACCCTGCAACCCGGCGACAGCCTGTTGCTGGGCACCGACCTGGTCAAGGACACCGATCGGCTGGTGGCCGCCTATGACGACAGCGCGGGTGTCACCGCACAGTTCAACCGCAACGTGCTGGCGGTGGTCAATCGCGAACTGGACGCCGACTTCGGAATGGACGAATTCGAGCACGTTGCGAAATGGAACAGCGACGAGGAGCGTATCGAGATGTGGCTGCGCGCCACCCGTGCGCAGCGTGTGCGGGTGACCGCGCTGGATCTCACCGTCGACTTCGCCGACGGCGAGGAGATGCTCACCGAGGTGTCGTGCAAGTTCCGGCCCGACGGCGTAGCCGCCGAACTGGCCGACGCCGGCCTGCACCGCACGCATTGGTGGACCGACGGCGCCGGCGACTTCGGATTGTCCCTCGCGGTCAAATGAGCCTCGCCGAACAGTGGCGCGGCGCAAGACCGACCGTCGCCGGGGTACATCTCGACAGCGCTGCGTGCTCACGGCAGAGTTTCGCGGTCATCGACGCCGCGGCGCAGCACGCTCGCCATGAAGCCGAGGTCGGCGGATACGTCGCCGCCGCGGCCGCCGCCCAGGTGCTGGACGCGGGCCGTGCTGCCATCGCCGCGCTCACCGGGCTGGAGAGCGGCGACGTCGCCTACACCACCGGCGCCAACGCCGCCCTGGACCTCCTGCTGTCCAGCTGGAGCGGGGAACGGACCCTGGCGTGCCTGCCCGGTGAATACGGACCCAACCTCGCGGTCATGGCGGCCAACGGATTTGATGTTCGGGCCTTACCGGTGGACGGTGCCGGCCGGCTCGACGTCGATGCTGCCGCCCGCGCGCTCGCCACCGAGCGGCCTGCACTCGTTCACTTGACGGCACTGGCCAGCCATCGTGGTGTCGCCCAGCCGATGGTGGAACTGGCCGCGGTGTGCCGGGAATTGGAACTCCCCCTGGTGATCGACGCCGCGCAGGCCATGGGCCATCTCGATTGTGCCGTAACGCCTTCTGCGATCTACAGCTCGTCACGCAAGTGGGTGGCGGGCCCGCGGGGTGTGGGCTTTCTGGCGGTACGGCCTGACCTGGCGCAACGGCTGCAGCCGCGGCTACCCCCGCCGGAGTGGGGAATCGAGGGGACCGTGATGGAGCGACTCGAGCAAGGTGAAGCCAATGTGGCTGCCCGCGTTGGCTATTCGGTCGCCCTCGGTGAGTATCTGGCTGCCGGGCCGGCGCGGGTCGGTGAACGTCTTGCGGAGGTGGGTGCGATGACCCGGGAGGCGCTCGCGGACATCACGGGGTGGCGGGTGGCCGAGGCGGTTGAGGAGCCGACGGCGATCACGACATTGGAGCCGGTCGACGGTGCCGATCCGCAGCAGGTGCGGGCACACCTGATCACCGAGCATTCGATCGTCACCACGTTCGCCGAAGTGCTTCGCGCTCCCTTCGAGATGACATCGCCGGTGCTGCGGCTGTCGCCACACGTCGACGTCGCCGCCGAGGAGCTCGAGACGTTCAGAGAGGCGCTGGCTGGCGCGCCCGAAGGACTCGAAACGACTATTGCCCGCTCCTAT
>CAZOIX010000707.1:0-2982 GCA_964579685.1 uncultured Mycobacterium sp. | reverse complement strand
GGGTCAAGGTCAACGACGTGGTGATGGCGCTGGTGTCCGGCGTGCTGCGCAAGTTCTTGGTCGACCGCGGTGAGCTGCCGGAGAACTCACTGGTCGCCATGGTCCCGGTCTCGGTGCACGACAAATCCGACCGGCCCGGCCGCAACCAGGTATCGGGCATGTTCTCCCGGCTGGAGACTCACATCGACGATCCGGCCGAGCGGCTGAAGTCCATCGCGGAGTCGAATTCCGTTGCCAAACAACACAGTTCGGCGATCGGTGCCACCCTACTGCAGGACTGGACACAGTTTGCGGCACCCGCGGTGTTCGGGGTCGCGATGCGCGTCTACGCCGCCAGCCGGTTGAGCGGCGCGAGGCCGGTGCACAACCTCGTCGTCTCCAATGTCCCCGGCCCGCAGGTTCCGTTGTACTACCTGGGCTGCGAGGTGGACGCGATGTATCCGCTCGGGCCGATCTTCCACGGCTCCGGACTGAACATCACCGTGATGTCGCTGAACGGAAAACTGGACGTCGGCATCGTGTCGTGCCCGGAATTGCTGCCCGATCTCTGGGATATGGCTGACGACTTCACCGACGCCCTCGACGAATTGCTCAGCGCCACGAAATCAGCCACGCGATAGCCGCTTAGCCTGCGTCGATGTGTGGTCATGGCAGCATGTGGTGCCATGAGCCTGAAGATCGGCGTCCTCGTGACCGCGATGATGCTGTTGGTCGCCGGTTGCACCAAGATGGTGGACGGCCGCAGCGTGGTCGCTGTGCCCCCACCGGGATCGCCGATCGAGTGGGGTGAGTGCGAGTCGGCATCCTCCGACGGCGAGCCGGCGCCGGAGGGCGCCGAGTGCGGGATGCTGTCGGTGCCCGTCGACTACGCCAACCCCGATGGCGAGGTCGCGCGGCTCGCGATGATCCGGTTCAAGGCCACCGGCGACAAGATCGGCTCCCTGATCGTGAACCCGGGTGGTCCGGGTGAGTCGGGTGTCGACGCGGCGGCGAGCATGGTGGGCACGCTGCCCGACGACCTGCGCGAACGATTCGACTTGGTGGGTTTTGACCCTCGGGGCGTGGCGAACTCCACGCCGGCGGTGTGGTGCAACTCGGACGCGGACAACGATCGGCTGCGTGCCGACCCGGAGGTCGACTACACACCGGAGGGTGTCGAGCACATCGAATCGGAAACCAAGGCCTTCGTACAGCGTTGCGAGGACAAGATGGGCAAGGAATTCCTGGCCAACGTCGGAACCGCCAATGTCGTCAAGGACCTCGATGCCATCCGGGCGGCCGTCGGGGACGACAAGCTGACCTACCTGGGCTACTCGTATGGCACCCGGATCGGCGGGTTGTACGCGGAGGCCTATCCGGACAAAGTGCGGGCGATGATCCTCGATGGGGCCGTCGACCCCAATGCCGACCCGACGGAGGCCAATATCCGCCAGGCCGAGGCATTCCAGACCGCGTTCGACGACTACGCCGCCGACTGTGCCAAGGACTCCGATTGTCCGTTGGGCACCGATCCCAAGAAGGCGGTCGACGTCTACCGAAGCATGATCGACCCGCTGGTCCAGAAGCCCGCGAAGACCCGGGACCCACGCGGGCTCAGCTACTCCGACGCCATCGTCGGCACAATCCTTCCGCTGTATTCGCCGAATCTGTGGCGACACCTCACGCAGGCGCTCACCGAGGTCAAGGAGGGCAGAGGCGACACGATGCTGGCCCTGGCGGATCTCTACATGGGCCGAGACGAGAACGGCCACTACAACAACTCGACCGATGCCAGGGTGGCGGTCAACTGCGTCGACAAACCCGCGGTGACCGATCGCGCCAAGGTCGTCGAGGAGGACCGGCGGGCACGCGAGGTGGCGCCGTTCATGAGCTATGGCGAGTTCACCGGCCATGCCCCGCTGAGCACCTGCGCGTTCTGGCCGGTGCAACCGACGACCGAACCGCACGAGATCGAGGTCGACGGGCTGCCGCCGATCCTGGTGATATCGACGACCAACGACCCCGCCACCCCGTACAAGGCGGGTGTCGACCTGGCTCGCCAGCTCGGCGGCACGTTGCTCACCTACGAAGGCACGCAGCACACCGTC
Organism: uncultured Mycobacterium sp.; assembly: GCA_964579685.1. Lineage (GTDB taxonomy): Bacteria > Actinomycetota > Actinomycetes > Mycobacteriales > Mycobacteriaceae > Mycobacterium. Next base: position 895 of record CAZOIX010000707.1, on the reverse strand, counting down.
GCGTTCCAGGGCGACAGTTGCGTCGACGAGATCGCGGCCCAGTACCTGATCGACGTCGTCGTTCCGCCGCCGGACACTCGATGCACCAGCTGACCATCACCACGGTCACCGCTGCAGACCTGCCGGAGCTGATGCCGATGCTGCGGGCATACTGCGATTTCTATCGCGTGGACCCGTCCGATGATCGCCTGCTGACGCTGGCGAGCGCCCTGATCGACAATCCCGACGAAGGTCTGCAGTTGATCGCCCGCGCCCAGGGCGCACCGCTGGGGTTCGCGACCATCTACTGGACATGGCAGACCCTCTACGCCAGTCGGGTGGGCGTGCTCAACGACCTGTATGTGAACGCGGCGGTCCGCGGGTCGGGCACCGGGCGGGCGCTGATCGAGCGAGGGCGCCAGCTGTGCCGCGACCGGGGCGCCGAGAAGCTGGTGTGGGAGACGGCTCCCGATAACGCCACGTCTCAGCGGCTCTACGACGGAATCGGCGCGACGAAGTCGACCTGGCTCAGCTACGAACTCGACGCCTGACCACGCCTGCGGCCGCTAATCGCAGTCGCTGTGTAACACGGATTTAACAGCCGGTGCATACCCTGCGGACATGGATCGGCAGAAGGAATTCGTACTGCGCACGCTGGAAGAACGCGACATCCGCTTCGTCCGGTTGTGGTTCACCGACGTGCTCGGATACCTGAAGTCGGTTGCCATCGCGCCTGCTGAACTGGAAGGTGCGTTCGAGGAGGGGATCGGCTTCGACGGGTCGGCCATCGAGGGCTTCGCGCGGGTGTCGGAGGCCGACATGGTCGCAAGGCCCGATCCGTCCACGTTCCAGGTGCTTCCGTGGACCTCCAGTGCCGGCGACCACCACTCGGCGCGGATGTTCTGCGACATCACGA
>CAZOIX010000706.1:0-2983 GCA_964579685.1 uncultured Mycobacterium sp. | reverse complement strand
GTGGGCAGAGCGTTTCGGCATCGCATCCGATCTGGCCGAGGCGTTGGTGTGCGCCGCGGCGCGGGAGACGTTCGAGGAATCGGGGGTCTTGTTCGCCGGCCCCGCCGACGATCCCGACGGCATCGTCAGCGACGCGTCGGTCTACGGCGAAGCCAGGGCGGCGTTAGCCAACCATTCCCTTTCGTTCGCGGAATTTCTCCAGCGCGAGAAACTGGTGCTGCGCGCGGATCTGCTTCGGCCGTGGGCGAATTGGGTGACCCCGAAAGAGGAGCGCACGCGTCGCTACGACACCTACTTCTTCGTGGGTGCCCTGCCCGACGGCCAGCGCGCCGACGGTGAGAACACCGAAACCGACCAGGCGTTCTGGAGCACTCCACAGGCGGGTCTCGATGAGTTCGCCGAGGGCCGCTCTTTCCTGCTCCCACCGACGTGGACGCAGCTGGACTCGCTCAACGGGCGTACGGTCGCCGAAGTGCTTGCGGTGGAACGCAAGATCGTGGCGGTCGAGCCGCACCTGGCAGCCGACACCGACACAGGCAACTGGGAGATCGAGTTCTTCAACAGCGACCGTTACAACGCCGCGCGTAACCGCCGCGCGCCCGAGGGTTACAGCCGGGATGCACCACTGGCATGAACGAGTTCGTATCGGTCCACACCACCGAGGAGCATCCGGGCATCGCGACGCTGCTGTTGTCCCGGCCGCCCACCAACGCGCTGACGCGTCAGGTCTATCGCGAGCTCGACAGCGCTGCGGCCGACATCGGCGGGCGTGACGACCTTCGCGCGGTCATCATCTTCGGCGGCCACGAGATCTTCTCCGCCGGGGACGACGTGCCCGAACGGTCCCTGCTCAGCAGCGAAGAAGCGGCTTCGGCGGTGCAGGCCTGCCGGCACGCGGTCGACGCGCTGGCCGCGATCCCCAAGCCCACCGTCGCCGCGATCACGGGCTACGCGCTGGGCGGGGGGCTCAACCTGTCGCTGGCCGCCGACTGGCGCGTGGCAGGGGACAACGTCAGGTTCGGGGTGACCGAGATACTGGCCGGCCTGATCCCGGCGGGGGGCACGTCGCGGCTGGCCCGCACCGTCGGCCTGTCCAAAGCCAAGGACATGGTGTTCAGCGGTCGGTTCATCGACGCCAAAGAGGCCCTGGCCCTCGGGCTGATCGATGAGATGGTCGCCCCCGACGGCGTCTATGACGCGGCGCTGGCCTGGGCGCAACGGTTCGTGGAACATCCTGCTCAGGTACTGGCTGCCGCGAAGGCGACCTTTGACCTCTAGGCTGCCCTGTTATGAGCCTTGATCCGGTCCCGAACCCGCACGCCACCGCGGAACAGGTGGAGGCGGCTCGCCACGACTCCAAGCTCGCCCAGGTGCTGTATCACGACTGGGAGGCCGAGTCCTACGACGACAAGTGGTCGATCTCCTATGACAAGCGATGCGTCGACTACGCCCGCGATCTGTTCGATGCGACGGTCCCCGAGGACGAGCTGCGCAACCTGCCCTACGACCGGGCGCTCGAGCTCGGCTGCGGGAGCGGGTTCTTTCTGCTCAACCTGATCCAGGCCGGGGTGGCGCGCCGCGGCTCGGTGACCGACCTCTCGCCGGGGATGGTCAAAGTCGCCACGCGCAACGGCGAGAACCTGGGGCTGGAAATCGACGGGCGGGTCGCCGACGCCGAAGGCATCCCGTACGACGATGACACCTTCGACCTCGTCGTCGGGCACGCGGTGTTGCATCACATCCCCGACGTCGAACTCTCGCTGCGCGAGGTCGTGCGCGTACTCAAGCCCGGGGGCCGATTCGTCTTCGCCGGCGAGCCGAGCAACGCCGGTGAGAACTACGCGCGGCCACTGTCGACGTGGACCTGGCGGGCAGTGACCAACGTGACGAAGCTACCCGGGTTGTCCGGTTGGCGCCGTCCGCAGTCCGAGCTCGACGAGTCCTCACGCGCCGCGGCATTGGAAGCGATCGTCGACCTGCACACGTTCGCCCCCGGCGATTTGGAGCGCATGGCGCGCAGTGCCGGTGCCGTCGATATCTCAACCAGCACAACGGAATTCACCGCCGCCATGCTCGGCTGGCCGTTGCGTACCCTGGAGGCGGCGGTGCCGCCCGGTCGGTTGGGCTGGGGCTATGCGAAGTTTGCGTTCAACAGCTGGATCGCGCTGAGCTGGGTCGACGACAACCTCTGGCGCCGTGTGGTTCCCAAGGGCTGGTTCTACAACGTGATGGTCACCGGGGTCAAGCCACCGAAGACGACGACGAGTGAGGATCGCAGCGAGGAACGAGCGAGGACCGGTGGGCCCACGCCCGCAGGGCAGGGGACGAGGAGGAGTCGAGGCTTGTCGTCGTAGACTTCCGGCTCGACGACGTCGCCTATCTGCGTAGCGACGCCGGCAGGCAGGCGCTGTCCGAGGTCGCTGACCTGCGACTCACAGCGTCCAGTTTGGTCGCCGATATCGCCTCGGCGCGTGCATATTTCGGAGCGCGGTCCGCCGTCCTGGTGGAGACGACGCTATTGCGCCGCAGAGCCACGGCGAAGTTCGACGATGCCGCGGACTGGTTGTTCACCGATGAGGCGCTCCAGCAGGCGACGGCCCAACCGGTCGCCGCGCACCGTGCGCGTCGATTGTCGGGAGCGGTGGTGCACGACGCGACGTGTTCGATCGGCACCGAACTGGCCGCCCTGCGAAACTCGGCGAGCGCCCTCGTCGGAAGCGATACGGATCCGGTGCGGCTGGCAATGGCGCGGCACAACGTCGCCGATGTAGACCTGTGTCGCGCCGATGCGTGCAGACCGGTCACCGCGTCCGCCATCGTCCTGCTGGACCCCGCCCGCCGGCGAAGTGGGCGGCGCACATTCGATCCGCGGGACTACACTCCGGGTCTCGACACCCTGTTTGATGTGTACCGCGGCCGGGATATCGCCGTAAAGTGCGCGCCGGGAATCGATTTCGATGCAATTGCCCGGTTGGGATTCATC
>CAZOIX010000705.1:0-2989 GCA_964579685.1 uncultured Mycobacterium sp. | reverse complement strand
CTTCGGGCGCGACGTGGCCCACGCACCACCCCGTCGTGCCACCCGAGAACCGGCCATCGGTCATCAACAGCACGTCCTTGCCGAGACCCGCACCCTTGATCGCGCCGGTGATGGCGAGCATCTCCCGCATCCCGGGACCGCCCTTGGGCCCCTCGTAGCGGATCACCACCACGTCGCCGTTGGTGATCGTGCCGTCCTCGAGCGCGTCGAGTGCGGCCCGCTCACGCTCGAAAACCCTTGCGGTGCCTTCGAACACGTCAGAGTCGAACCCGGCCGACTTCACCACGGCCCCCTCCGGGGCCAGTGTGCCGTGCAGGATCGTGATGCCGCCGGTCGGGTGGATCGGATTGTTCATCGCGCGCAACACCTTGCCGTCCGGGTCCGGTGGCTCGATGTGGGCGAGGTTCTCGGCCATCGTCTGGCCGGTGACCGTCAGGCAGTCCCCGTGCAGCAGACCCGCATCGAGCAACGCCTTCATGACCACCGGCACGCCGCCGATCTCGTCCACGTGCTTCATCACGTGACGACCGAACGGCTTGACGTCGGCGAGATGCGGTACCTTCTCACCGACCCGAGTGAAGTCCGCCAGTGACAGCTTGACGTTGGCCTCGGATGCGATGGCCAGAAGATGCAGCACCGCGTTGGTGGAACCGCCGAACGCCATCACGACGGCGATGGCGTTGTCGAACGCTTCCTTGGTGAGGATGTCGCTGGTGGTGATGCCGCGGCGCAGCATCTCGACGACCGCCTCACCCGAGCGGCGCGCATACTCGTCGCGGCGCGAGTCGATGGCCACCGGCGAAGCGCTGCCCGGTAGCGACATCCCCAGTGCCTCGGCGGCCGAGGCCATGGTGTTGGCGGTGTACATACCTCCGCATGCGCCCTCGCCGGGACAGATCGCGCGCTCGATGATGTCGACGTCCTCGCGGGACATCAGGCCGCGCGCGCAGGCGCCGACCGCCTCGAACGCGTCGATGATCGTGACTTCTTTCTCGCTGCCGTCGGTGAGCTTCGCGACGCCCGGCATGATCGAGCCGTTGTAGAGGAAGACGCTCGCCAGGTTCAGCCGGGCGGCGGCCATGAGCATGCCGGGGATCGACTTGTCACAGCCGGCGAGCAGCACCGACCCGTCGAGGCGCTCGGCCTGCATGACGGTCTCGACACTGTCGGCGATGACCTCGCGGGACACCAGCGAGAAGTGCATGCCCTCGTGTCCCATCGAGATGCCGTCGGACACCGAGATGGTGCCGAACTCCAGCGGATAGCCGCCTGCGGAGTGGACGCCGGTCTTCACCGACTGCGCGAGCCGTTGCAGCGACATGTTGCACGGTGTGATCTCGTTCCACGACGACCCCACGCCGATCTGCGGCTTCGCCCAGTCGTCGTCACCCATCCCGACGGCGCGCAGCATGCCGCGGGCAGCGGTCTTCTCGAGGCCGTCGGTGACGTCGCGGCTTCGGGGCTTGATGTCGGGCGATCCGGACTCTGAGGGCATGGGTGCCAGTATGCCCCCGGTGTTTCACCCGGCCAAACCGTTATTCATACCCCTCAGGGGTACCCGGTATGGTGGCGTCATGCCGCTTCGCATCACACGTATCGCCGCCGTCTTCGTCGCCCTGTTCGCCGCGCTGCTGCTGTCCTCGTGCTCGAGCTCAAGCGACAGCCAGCCTGATACAGGCAAGACCGATGAGCCGGCCAGTGCCGCACAGCCCGCGGGCTTCAACGCCGACGACCACGCGTTTGCGACCAACATGATTCCCCACCACGAGCAGGCGATCGAGTTGTCGGCCCTGGTCCCCGGGCGGTCGACCAATGAAGAACTCATCGCCCTGGCGAACCAGATCACCGCCGAGCAGCAGCCTGAGATCAAGGCCCTGAGGGTGTTCCTGGTGCAGTGGGACGAGAATCCCGATGACAACGCGTCGAACGGCGCCAGCGGCCACGACGGACACGACCAGATGCAGGGCATGGTCGACGACGCCACGATGGCCAGGCTGCAGGGGCTGAAAGGCAGCGAATTCGACACGCTGTGGCTGCAGTCGATGATCAGCCACCACCGGGGCGCCATCGAGATGGCCAAGGCCGAGGTCGCCAACGGTGAGAACGTCGACGTCAAGAACATGGCGGAGATGATGATCGGCGCCCAACAGGCCGAGATCGACCAGATGACCCAGATGCTGGAAGGTGGCCAGAATGGCTGATGAGAACGCCGCCCACGGCTATTCGCCGCGAAAGGAAAACTATGCGAAGCGGCTGCGCAGGATCGAAGGCCAGGTTCGGGGCATCGCGAAGATGATCGAGGAAGACAAGTACTGCATCGACGTGCTCACCCAGATCAGCGCCGTCAACAGCGCACTGCAGTCGGTCGCGCTCGGGCTGCTCGACGAGCACCTCGGGCACTGCGTGAGCCACGCCGTCGCCGAGGGCGGCGACGAGGCCGACGCCAAACTGGCCGAAGCCTCCGCCGCGATCGCGCGGCTGGTGCGCTCCTAGCCGTAACGTTGCGCCGCCGAGGGCGATAAACACACAGGTCAGGGGTTTGACGCCGTCCTGCTGGCGATAACCGCCCACGACGCTGTGCCACACTGGACGAAGTTGTGCGAATGGGAGGTCACGTATGCGGCAGCCGATGAGGAGTCGCTTGCTCACCGCCGTGATGGCGGCTGGGCTGATCGGGGGAATGGTGCTGAGCACCCCGTCTGCACTGGCTCAACCGGGCGTTCCGCCGCCGCCGCCCGCACCGGTCGACCCGGCCGCCGCACCGGCCGCGTTCCCGGCACCGCCGCCCGGGCCGCCTGCGCCGCCGCCGCTGGGTGCGCCGCTGCCGCCGCCCCCGCCACCGCTCTTCGGGGAGCCCCAGCCGATGGCGATTCCCCCGGGGACGCCTGCGGGACAGAATCCGACGCCGTTCGTCGGGGAGCCGCCGTTCGTGCCGCCGTCGTTCAATCCGACCAACGGCTCGATCGTCGGCGCCGCCAAGCCGATCTAC
>CAZOIX010000704.1:0-2994 GCA_964579685.1 uncultured Mycobacterium sp. | reverse complement strand
GATGTGATCTTGATAACTCGCTGGTAGTCGGTTCGGGCGCGACGGTGGACTTTATTGACACCGATGACGACTTCAATCGCAAAAGGGCAGACAGAAACCGATGAGCACCCCTAACATTCCGTCCGTGGAACCCCAGAATCCGCCGGCGCCAGAGCGCCAGGGAATTTCGCGCCACGGCGCCGCTGCCCCATCCGGGGGACGGCGCGTAACAACCATCATCAGCGTTGTCGTGATCGCCCTGTTGGCCTACGGCGGAACGTTGTTCGCGTATTGGTATCTCTCCGGCTCGTCCACGGAGTTGGGCCCCGCCGACGTCGGCGACGGATCCGAAACCGTCGTCCTGGTGACGGTGAAGGCCTTGCGCACCGTGGACTACCAAGCCGACGTCAAGGTGCTCGTCATCCCGCAGAGCGACCTCACCGATGAGCGTCTCGACGTGCTCAACACCGACATCTCGGTCCGACTGTTCCCGTGGAACACGCTGGGCGACCTGAGCTTTCCGGCTGGCGAGTCGCCCGCCGAGAAGACCACGACGCTCGACCTGAACGGCGACGTGAACAACTGGCCATTCGATTCGTACACCAGCGAGCCGATCAGTGCCACGCTGCTCGTCGGCTCCGGCGAAGAACGGCAGTTCATGCCCGCACGCGTGGAAGTCGAAGGGGCGCTGCAGGGCTGGGACATATATGCCGAGGACGTCGCCCCGGGGCCCAACGACTCGGGCACCGAGGCCGCGACCGAGCTGACGATGAAACGGTCGCTGGGCCCGCTGGCGTTCGATCTCGGTATCTGCATCGTGCTGATCACCCTGCCCACGTTGGCCATCCTTACTGCGCTGCAGGTGATCACGAGGCGAAAGGCATTCCAGATGCCGTTCCTGACGTGGTACGCCGCGATGCTGTTCGCGGTCGTCCCGCTGCGGAACATCCTGCCCGGAGCTCCGCCACCGGGTGCGTGGATCGACGTCGGCCTCGTGCTGTGGGTCCTCATCGGCTTGGTCACCGCCATGTTGATGGCAGTCATCTCCTGGTGGAAGCAGGTCGAATAGTCCCGGAACTCACTCGGGCAGCACTACATCCACAGGCTCTCGAGTTCGTCGGCCATGGCCTGCGGGTCCTGGTTTCCGGTGTTGCAACTGACGGCGACGGATCTACTTCGGTCCGCGCTGACGTTGAACGCGGTGACCGATCCGGACCAGGAGCCGTCGTGGTTGAGCGAGCCATCGGGTAACACGAAGATGCCTGCGCCGTAGCGGTCGTCGCCACCCGGTTCGGTTTCCACGGCGCCTGCGGTTTGCGCCTCGAGGAGCTTCGGACCGCCGACCTTGCCGGTGCGGTAGTTGTCGGCCCAGCGCACCAGTTGACTGGGCGTGGTCTGGATGGCGCCGTCACCGACCTGCTCCCAGGCGCTGGCCGCCATGGTGTATTCGCCGCTGCCGTCGTCGTACTCATACGGCAGGGCGCTGCCCGGAAGCACCTTTGCTTCCATCGTCATGCCGAGATCGAGTGGGGTGAAGACCGCAGCGCTCAGGAAGGCGGGCAACGGCTGGCCCGAGACCTGCTGCACGATTTCGGCGAGCAGCAGGTAGTTGGAGTTCGAATAATCGAATACCGACCCTGGCTCGAACTGAAGCTCGGGCACCTTCGCCAACACCTCGACGGCCTGCTGCTGCGTGGTCGGGTCGGTGTACGCGTAGCCCGCGTCCTCGAGCAGTCCGATGTAGTCGGGGATGCCGCTGGTCTGATGGATCAGCTGCTCGACGGTGACTGTTTCGGCCCAATCGGGCAGCCCCGGCACATGACTCGCCAGCGAGTCGTCCAGCGACAACTTTCCGTCATCGGCCAGCAACAGGACCGCGGTAGCGGTGAATTGCTTTGACACCGAGGCGATGTCGAAAATGGTGGCGTCGGTGATCGGGTCGCCGGTTTCCAGGTCGGCGATGCCACGAGTCCCGGTCCAGACCACATCGCCGTCGATCCCTATCGCAGCGGAACATCCGGGCTCGTCGGCCTTGACCGCGGCGTCCAGGACGCCCTGGCTGCCGGCCGCGAGGTCGGGATCCACCGCGCCCGTGGCGGAACCGGCGGCAGGCTTGGTCGAGTGCGTGTTGCCTTCGTCACCGCACGCCCCGACGAGGACCACGACCGCGAGGAGTCGAATCGCTATTCCGCGCTTGACGCTGTGGGTCACCATGGGCCACCTCCCGCGCCGAGGATATAGCCCCAATTCGAGTACCGGCTGAGAGGTTCAGGAGCCCGGTCGGCTCACCGGCAGCAGTTCGGATCGAGCACCGTGCACAGTGCGGTCAGAGATTCACGGCGCGGAACGTGGTACACGTTCATGCCGCGCCGTTCCGACTCGACGATGCCTGCGCGACGCAGCTGCGACAGGTGATGACTCACCGTCGACTCGCTCAGGCCGACCGCGGCAGCCAGATCCTTGCTGCACTCTTCCCCGACCTCGCTGCTGAACAACAGCGATACGAGTTGGACCCGTATCGGGTCCGCCAAGGCCTTGAGGCGCAGCGCGATCTCCAACGCCTCGGCGTCCCCGAGCGGACCGGCCGCGACGGGTGGGCAGCAGACGGGCGAGGACACATCCACCGTGGGCAATGTCTTGGGCATGGGAGCATTCTGCCACGAAAGGTTGACATATGTCGAAGAGGTGGGCATCATCGTCCTCATCAGAAGTTCGACATAAGTCGCATAGGTAGCGGAGGTCGCCATGTCCCGTGTTCAGCTCGCCCTCAACGTCGACAACCTCGACGACGCCGTGGAGTTCTACTCGACGCTGTTCCACACCCAACCCGCGAAGCGCAAGGAGGGGTACGCGAACTTCGTCGTGACCGAACCCCCGCTCAAGATGATATCGCCCTCTGCCTTGAGAAAGACATTGCTCACAGTCTTTTCAATAATGATATCGCCCCTGGCCTTGACCTGAAAACCGTCGAAGACGGCATTGCGCACAACCACTGTGCCGGGAAATTCGATGTGT
>CAZOIX010000703.1:0-2999 GCA_964579685.1 uncultured Mycobacterium sp. | reverse complement strand
GGCCACGGTGAGGGCGCCACCGAGGTTGCCACCGAGGGAATGCAGGATGCCGTCGATCCCCGGTGAGAGGACGTCGATGCCGATCAGCCCGAGCGACGGATTGATGCCCATCGTGCCGGTCAGCGAGACACCGTTCGACGTGCTCATGTCGATTCCGCAACCGATCTCGTAGCCGACCTCCAGGGTTCCGCCGGGGGCCTCCCCCTCGTCCGGCCCTCTCAGTTCGCCCATGTAGATCCCGCCGACCTCGTATTCGCGCGTCGACAGCGCGGTGGTCAGCGGCGGAATCGAAGCCTGTGTCTCATCTTTGGCAGACAACGTGAGCTCCCAGCCATCGGGTGTGTCCGTGACGGCGGGCGGCGTCGATTCGACGCGACCTTCGTCGACGGGCGGAGGCGGCGCACCCTCGGGCGGCAACGGGGCATCGATGGCGACGGGTTCTGGTTGGGGCTGGGCCCATGCGGGTCCGACCAGTGAACAATTCAGCAGTCCACCGATCGCCAGCACTGTGATGCCGCACCGCAGCACTACCCCAACCGCCACCAGTCGAGCCCTCCTTCACGCGCGTCGTTTGATCGACGCACCGACCCACGGAACCTACCCCGACCGGGATGCGCACCGCGCCGGTGTCGGCGAGATCGTGTGAACCGCCTACATGCGGTCCGCTGCCGATCGCGACCTCAATGGCCCCTGTCAGGCAAGCGTGACGAGGCCGAGTTCGTTGTCACCCGCCAACAGCGGGTGGTGCGGTAACACGCGCACCGTGTACCCCACCGGTCCCGCAACGGGCAGCGGCGTGGTCGTCGTGAAGATCGCGTTGCCGCCGTCGGCGGTACCTGTGTGCTTCATCGGCACCGTCACCGGGTCCACCAGCGCGTCGCCGGCGTCGACGCGGCCCAGCACCGCCTGCACGGACACCTCCTGGGGTGTCAGCTCAGCCAGCTGCACGGTGGCGGTCAGCGTCATCTCCGAACCCAACAACGGGGTATCGGGCAGGCCATAACTGTCGACATCGGTGATCTGGATCTTCGGCCACGCCTCGGCGGCGCGCTCACGGTAGGCCGCCAACTCGCGGGCTGCCCCGAACGGCTGTCCGTCGGCCCCGGATTCGACGGTCCTGCGCAGCGATTGGGCGGCGGGCGCATAGTACTTCTCGGTGTAGTCGCGCACCATGCGCGACGCCAACACCTTCGGCCCGAGCGCGATCAGCGTGTGCCGCACCATCTCCACCCACCGCTCTGGAACGCCTTGATGGTTGCGGTCGTAGAACTTCGGCGCCACCGATCTTTCCAACAGGTCGTACAGGGCCGTCGCCTCGATGTCGTCGCGCCGTCCCTCATCCGCCAATCCGTCGGCCGTCGGTATCGCCCAGCCGTTCTCGCCGTCGTACCACTCGTCCCACCAACCGTCGCGGATCGAGAGATTCAGCCCGCCGTTGAGTGCGCTCTTCATGCCCGATGTGCCGCACGCCTCCAATGGCCGCAAGGGATTGTTCAGCCACACGTCGCAGCCCCAATACAACTGGCGCGCCATGGACATGTCGTAGTCCGGCAGGAAGGCGATGCGGTGCCGGACCTCGGGCCGGTCGGCGAATTTCACCACCTGCTGGATCAGCGCCTTTCCGCCGTCGTCTGCGGGGTGCGACTTACCCGCGACGATCAGCTGGATCGGCTGATCCGCATCGAGAAGCAGTTTCTCCAGCCGTTCCGGATCACGCAGCATCAGGGTCAACCGCTTGTATGTCGGGACTCGTCGCGCAAACCCGATCGTCAACACATCTGGATCGAATGCCGTTGCGATCCAGCCCAATTCGGCCTCTGCCGCGCCCCGCTCGAGCCATGATCGCCGCAGTCGCGCCCTGACGTCCTCGACGAGCTTGTTCCGTAGCTGCGAGCGGATCCACCACATGTGCCCCGGATCGACCTGATGCAACTTCTGCCACACCTCGGGTTCGCGCAGCATGCCGAGGTCGTCATTGCCGATGAGTTCACGGCCCAATTCCAGCCACTCCGGCGCCGCCCACGTGGGCGCGTGCACACCATTGGTGATCGAGCCGATCGGCACCTCCCCGGGGTCGAAGCCCGGCCACAACTCGTTGAACATGTTGCGGCTGACCCTGCCGTGCAGCAACGAGACACCATTGGCCCGCTGCGCAAGGCGCAGACCCATGTGGGCCATGTTGAACTTCGACGGGTCGTCCTCGGCGCCGAACCAGATGACGCGGTCCAGCGAGACGCCGGGCAGCAACCGTGAGTCGGCCCCGGCGGGATCCCCTGCCGGGCCGCCGAAATACCGCTTGACCATCTCGACCGGAAACCGGTCGATTCCGGCGGGTACAGGCGTGTGGGTGGTGAACACCGTCGATGACCGCACCACAGTCAAAGCGGTGTCGAAATCGAGCCCGGCATCGATCAGCTCACGGATGCGCTCGACACCGAGGAAACCTGCGTGCCCCTCGTTCATGTGAAACACCTCGGGCGAAGCGAGTCCCTCGACGTCGATATAGGCGCGAATCGCCCGTACCCCGCCGATGCCCGCCAGAATCTCCTGCTTGATCCGGTGTTCCTGGTCGCCGCCGTACAGCCTGTCGGTCACACCACGCAGGTCGTGGTCATTCTCCGGGATGTCAGAATCCAGCAGCAGCAACGGAATTCGGCCCACCTGGGCGATCCAGACGCGAGCACGTAGCGTATTGCCTTCCGGCATCGCCAGGTCGACCAACACCGGCTTACCCTCGGAGTCGCTGAGCAGCCTCAGCGGCAGGCCCTGCGGATCAAGCGACGGATAGCTTTCCTGCTGCCAACCGTCGGCGGTCAATGACTGCCGGAAATATCCGGATCGGTACAGCAGGCCGACCGCGATCAGCGGGAGCCCGAGGTCCGAGGCGGATTTCAAATGATCACCGGCGAGAATGCCGAGGCCCCCCGAATAGTTGGGCAACACCCCGGCGACGCCGAATTCCATCGAGAAGTACGCGATGCCGTTGGGCAGTTCGGCAC
>CAZOIX010000702.1:0-3003 GCA_964579685.1 uncultured Mycobacterium sp. | reverse complement strand
TCGCTCGTCTTCACCTGCAACGGCAAGCAGATCACCCCCGACGAGGTCATCGGCGCACACGGCACCCGCATCCACCGCTTCGCCGCCCCCGAGGGCACCGTCACCGCGTCCTACGAGGCGACGATCCTCGGCCGCGCCGACCCCGCGCCCGTGCGCGACATCGACCTGATCACCTATCTGCGACCGAGCCGGTATGCCGAGGCCGACAAGTTCTTCGGTTTCGCCGCAACGGAATTCGAGGAGTACGTCGACTCGGAGACCCTGCTGGAGAAGGTGTCGTCCTGGGTGGGAACCCGCCTGAGCTACGTCCCGGGATCCAGCGACCCGATCGACGGCGCGGCCGACACCGTGCTGGCCGGCGAAGGCGTCTGCCGCGACTACGCCCATCTGGTGATCGCGCTGCTGCGCGCCGTCAACGTGCCCGCGCGGCTGGTCGCGGTCTACGCCCCCGGCTGTGACCCGATGGATTTTCACGCCGTCGCCGAGGCGTACGTCGACGGGCTCTGGCGCGTCGTCGACGCCACCTGCCTGGCACCGCGGCAGTCCATGGTGCGCATCGCGACGGGACGCGACGCCGCCGACACCGCGTTCCTGGACAACCACAAGGGCGCGATCACGTTGAAGCGCATGGAGGTCACCGCCGTCGTCGACGGTCCGTTGCCGCAGGACTCCGTGCACGACCTCGTCTCGTTGCACTGACACCGCGGGGAATGCCCCGCCCATGAGCGGCGGTTGCGTCGTACATGGCCAAGCTGAGCAGCGATGAACGCGAGAAGTTCCTGTCCGATGTGCACGTCGGCGTGATCGCGGTCGAACGACCCGACCGTGCCCCGCTGAGCGTGCCCATCTGGTACGGCAACGAACCCGGCGGCGACGTGCTGTTGTGGACCGAATCCGAGTCCCTCAAACACCGGCTGATTCGCGACGCCGGCCGGTTCGCCATCACCGCCCAAGACGAAGCGCCCCCGTACCGGTACGTCACCGCCGAAGGCGACGTCACCGACATCAGCCCCGCGACCGACGCCGACGTGCGCCACATCGCCATCCGCTACCTCGGCGACCAGGAAGGCAACCAGTTCACCGACGCGAACCTGACGCCGACATCGATCGTCATCCGGATGCGGCCACAGCGCTGGCTGAGTTTCGACTACTCCAACGAGTGAGTCATGCGACGCGACGGCGTCGCAGCGCCACGACCGTGGCCGCCACCACAAGCACCGTGGCCACCCCCGCCGTCGTCGACAGGAACACACTGTCCCGACCCGCCGCGCCGATAGCGACCGCGACCAGGGCCCACACCGTCCCGGCCGCATAGCAGGGCGTGCCGCGCAGCATGGTCGTGAGCACCACCGCGCCCGCCGCGGCGGCAGCCAGCACCACGAACTGCCATCCGGGCGCTGACGCCGGCACACCGCTGTCGATCAGTGCGGCCGCGACATTCGCGAAGACCGCGATGCTGCTCCACCCGAGGTAGAGACCGAACGTCACCGTGGCCAGCCTCGCCACCCAGGACGGGCACGAGAGATCGTGGCGGCGCCGCACCAGCAACCGCACGATGTGGATCAGCGCCGACACCATCACCGCGAACACCACGACGCTGACCCACAGCCAGCCCTGCGCGGCCACCACCAGCCACGCACTGAACCCGACGAACTCGACGCTGGCGTCGATGAGCAGGCTCGTCTCCCACCACGAACCCAGGCCGTACCGCAGGATGGCCAGGGCCGTCGCCGTGCTGAGCACCGTGATCACGCCCCACAGGCCGAACGCGTAGCCCGCCGGCGTGATGAGCGCCTCGTTGGTCGGGCCCGACGCCAGGAAGTCGCCCGCCAGCGCCTGCGCCACGAAGGGTGCGGCCAGCTGGGTCAGCGCCAGTATCGCGGCGACCCATCGCCATGTCCGCACCGATGGTGCACTCGTATTCGTCTCTGCAGTGGTCAAACCTGGTTCCTCTCACCCCGAACCCGTCATCAGGTATTCGGAGCCGACCCCTACGCGGATGTCCCGCGCTTGGCCCCACCTGGGCAAAGCGCATGTACGCGACCCACCGAGGACGCACAATCAATCAGACCGCCACGCTCGTCGACAAGAGGGGACTTCATGAGGCGACATTCGGCTGCAGTCATCGGCGTCGTTGCCGCGGGGCTGACGGTGGGGATCAGCCCGCCGGCGTCGGCGGATCTGAACGGCTACAACCCCGACTACACGTTGTTCCGCACCGCAGGCAACGTGCGATGCATCGTCAGCGCGGAAAAGGCCGCGTGCGAACGGATGGTCCCCGGAGGGTTTCCCGCCGCCCCGGCCGATGCGTCGGGCGGGCACTGGCCGGTGGCATCGGTGACTGCCGACGGCACGTTCAGTTGGGTCGAGGCCCCCATCGGCGGAACCGGCCAGGAGATCACGATGGTCAACGGCCAGCCCTATCCCACGCATGACTGGACGCTGCTGTTGACGACCGAGGGCACGCGGCTGTCCCACAAGGGCAACACCCACGGCATGAACATCTCCATCGACGGAGTCACCGTCACGCCGTACTGATCTGTTGCCTCGCGTTCACCCGCTGATCCCGCTTCGGCCACCTGCGGACGCCAAGCTCACTCGACTCATTCGACGGGTGAAGAGGGTGACGGGTGATGGCGACGAACTCGGCGCGGGCCGTGCTGGCGACGACGATGGCAGCGTTGGTGGTGGCGGGCTGTTCGACGAGTGAGGAGCAGGAAAAGCCCGACGATCGCCCGACCACGCCGAGGGCGTCGTCGCCGATCGACTTCAACCTGCCGGCGTCGGAGCGCTATCACCGGTTGGCCACCTACCCGGTGTACCTCAACAAGCCCGCCGACGATCCCGTCGAGGCCGAGACCGTCGCCGAGATCTCGACCGTCACCCCCGACGGCAACACCGTCATCTACACCGACGCCGCCGCCAAACGCATCGGCTTCCTCGACGTCGCCGACCCGGCCAACCCCGTCGGGCAGGGCACGCTGTCGCTGGAGGAGCTCGGCA
>CAZOIX010000701.1:0-3004 GCA_964579685.1 uncultured Mycobacterium sp. | reverse complement strand
ATGAACTTGTCGTGCTGCTCCTTGCCCCGATCAGGTGTCGATAGGAACGCCCTAGACATCTCACGTTTCTATCTCCCTCTCGGGAGTGGTCCTGAGCGCCTGGAACAAGCAGCAGACGCGAGAACCGTCCGTGCGGGAACCGCGACATGTCGTTGAGGGGTGGCTAGGCTTGTGGCACTGCCGTTCGACCGCTTCGAACGCCCTCCCCTTCGTGGGGTTCGTCTGATGGTTGTGGAGACCTGAGGGCGGGTGCCTTGAGCACTCTTGGGCGTGGTGCGGCGTTGGGTTGATTCGCAGCAGCGCCCCGACTCGATGAGTCGGGGCGCTGTGCGTGTGACGGCGGTCAGGCTGCGTCGGGTTCGTCGCTCGCGATCTCTGCGGCCTCGATGGCGGCCTGCATCTGGACCTCGTCGTCGTTCGCGGAGTCCTCGGTGACATCGTCTGTCGCGATGAGCGGGTAGCGGTGTCCCCAGACGCGTTCTTCGTCCCAGACCTCGCCCGTGGTGAGGCAGTGCCAGAGACATCCGATGAGTCGGTTGCCGAGGTTGCGGAGCGCAGCAGCGTGGCGGTCTCCGACGTCTTTGCGGTACTTGTAGTGGGCCTTCGCGCCAGGCGAGAAGGTGGACGCGGTGAAGGCCCACATGAAGACAGCATTGGTGAGCCGGTTGTTCTTCACGCGGCGGCGCATGACCACGTTCGACCGGCCTGAGGCGCGTGTGATGGGCGAGACCCCGGCGTAGGCGCGTAGGGAGTCGGCGCTGTCGAAGCGGAAGGGGTCGTCGCCGATCTCGCCGACGAGCCGGGCGGCGGTGACGTCCCCGATGCCGACGATGGACTCCAGGAGCGGGTAGTAGGGGTGCTGCTGGACCGCATCGACCATTCGGCGTTCGATGGTCTGTCTGGCTTCGACTGTGCCGTTCAGGCTGGTGACGAGTGCCTTGAGCCGGTCTCCGAACGCGGCTTCCTGCACAGGGTCGACCCGCAGGGAGGGTGCGCGGAAGATCTCGGCTCGGGCGCGGGCGTCGCGCTCGATGAACCTCGTGCGGCCGGAGTCGCGCAGCAGTGTGGCCCAACCTGCTGTGCGTTTCGCGGCGGCGGCCGTGGGTGTGGTGAGAGTCCCGAGCACGAGGCGGGCTTCACGGTTGACGAGTTCCTTCGGGGGGTAGGCGATGAGTGCGGCCGGGTAGTAGAGGCGCAGGAGGCTGCGGATCTCCGCGGCGAGGCTGACTTCCCGCCAGATCTCGTCCTGGTGTGCTCGGGAGAGAACGCCGAGAGCGAGCGCTTCGCCGGTGTTGTCTGGCACCTGGCGGTGGACGCCGGGGTCGGTGCGCAGGATGTCGGCGAGCATCTTGGCGTCGCCCTTGTCACTCTTGCCGCGGGTGGTCGCGTAGCGGTCGCGGTAGCGGGCGACCTTGAGCGGGTTGATGGCGTAGACGGGGTAGCCGAGACGTCGCAGGTTCGCGACGGTCAGGCCCTTCTCGGTCTCGATCGCCACGGTCGGCAGAGGGTCTCTCGCCTCGTCGATGAGCGACCTCACGGTGTGCTCGAACTCGGTGAAGCCGTCGACGGTCTCAAGGAAGCGGCCTCCGGCGATGCGTTCGCCGTTCTCGTTGACTGCGGCCCAGTCCTGATGTGTCTCGGACCAGTCGATACCTACCCAGATGGGCATAGGGAACTCCGTTCTGTGTTGAGTGATTCGCGGTTACCGCAGGTGCCGGAGTGGGTGGAGGCCACTGTCGGCGGACTACGTCAAGAAGTGCTCAGGGCACGACATCTCACTTAGCCGTGTCAGCAGCCTCCAGCGACCGACACGAGCCCACCGTCTTTGAAAAGGGCTCGGGGCCCGATCAGGCGGAAGTGGTGCTCGTGACGGCGGCTCGGGACTGCTGACGCAGTGCTGGTCTTCGAGAGCATCTGGCTCTCCTCTCGTGGTTGCTGTCCGAGCCGGGTTGGGTTGGCGCATTGGTCTAGGGCAGAGCACTCACGGTGCGGCATCTCACGGGTTCGTTCGCCATACCCAGCGACCACCACAAGTCCGCTGTCTGAGTTAAGGGCTCTGGGCTCGGTAAGGGTCTGGCGATCCTTGTGGTGGCGGCTCGACATGGCTGGACGGTCCCGTCCAACCCCTAGCCGAGTCCAGTCGACACGCCGCCTGCGTGACACCTGCGTGACACAGCGTGAATGCAGTAACCGCTTGACGAATGCTCTACACTGTGATTCCAGGGATTTCCCGGCGTGCCGGTTCAGCGACGCCGTGCGCGCCTGCGTGACACCTGCGTGACAACAACGCCGACAGAAGCGGACGGGACGAGTGAGCGAACTCTGCGTCGACTGCGTGGCCATCGACAGCGACCCGCCAAGACCCCGCGAGGGCACCTCTCCGCGCTGCCCCTTCCATCGCCATACGCGCAGGGCCTGGACCTCGACCAACCGCCAGCGGAAGCGCCGAGGCGCCGAGCCACTTCCGTACGAGCCAACGCAGCCGGGGGAACTCCCCGAAACGAAGTGGCTGACCGCAGCAGAGATCCGCTATCTCGACGACGTCGTCGCGCAGATCCGTAGCGCTCAGAACCCGATCGACAACCACCTGCGTGCAGGCCGTGCGCTCACCCGGAAGCAACTGGAGACCTACGCCCAGAAGGTCGGCGAACTCACTGAATCGCTGACCACGATCCTCTGGCGAGACCGACTGCCCCCGCCACGTCCAGCACACGCGAGACGGCCGCGGAGCCTCCACCGGGACTCGGAGTAGCCAAGGAGCGACCGAGTCGCGAAGCGCGCACCCTGTTCCGTTGGCTCCCCAGGTAGGAGTCGAACCTACGTCGCTAGTTCTGATTCAAAGTCAGACGGGCCCTGCCGACAGACCAACTGGGGACTGATCACTGCTTCGTGACGGATGAACTTGTCGTGCTGCTCCTTGCCCCGATCAGGTGTCGATAGGAACGCCCTAGTCAGGCGGGCCCTGCCGGCAGACCAACCGGGGATCGTCGCGGCGGGCCGCGAC
>CAZOIX010000700.1:0-3014 GCA_964579685.1 uncultured Mycobacterium sp. | reverse complement strand
CCCGGAAGTCCCGCCAACGGGAGCGGTCGATGCCCAGCAGGAGTGCGATGGCCGAGACGGGCAGCGGCACCGTGAGCGCGGGCACCATGTCGACCACCTCCCCGCGCGCCAGGGCGTCGACGCTGGGATCGACGAATTGCGCCAGCGAGCCCTCCAGCCGGCGCATCGCCGACGGTGTGAAGTAGGGCGCCGTCACCCGGCGCAATCGGGCGTGGTCGGGATCGTCCGTCGTGGCCGCACTCGGCAGCACCGTGGAGCGCAGCAGGATCCCCGAACCCGACGACAACACGTCATGGGCCCGTGCCGCCGCGGTGACGTCTTCGTGGCGGGCCATCATCCAGACGTTGAGTTTCTCGTTGACGTGCACAGGGTGCTCACGCAGCCGCTCCAGCGCCGGGAACGGATCCCTGATGGTGGCGGTCGCCGTCGGATCGAACGAGGTCCGCGGCACGCTCATCGCGGCTGAACCGACCCGCGCGCGCCGCAGATCCCGCACAGCACCCTGGCCGACCATGAGGGAGAAGTCACGAAGCGTCGAGGAGATCACCGGCAGCGTCGTCGCTCGCATACCCCCAAGAATCTCGCGCCCTGGGCTCCAGCGACATGATCGCGACGGCCATTTAGGTGCTCGATTCGGCCAACCACATGGCTCAAGTGGCCGCGCGTGACACGATCGCAGGCGATGGTCGCCACCAAGAGTCCGGCAGGCATCCGCTATGCCTTCGCGCTCGCCCGCGAGGCCGGCGTGCCATGTTCGCGACTGCTGGCCGGTACGCGTTGGACCGAGAACGGGGTGGTGTCGGCGGGATACCGCATCGACCAGGACGACGAGTTCGTGATGACGGCCAACCTCGTTCGCGAACTCGGCGACCCGATGGTCGCGGGGATCAGCGTCGGCGGGCGGTTCACCGTCGGCGATCTGGGTATCTGGGGCTATGCGTTGCTGTCCAGCGCCGACGCCGGGGAGGCCCTCGCCGTGGCACTGGCCTACGCGACGCTGTCGCCGACAGTGTTCAACCCCCAATCGGTGGCCGTTGGCGACGTGGCGACTGTCCTGCTTCGCTACGAACATCTGCCCGTCGACGTTCGCGAATACTATGCAGCGCGCGATCTTTCGGCGCTGCCGCTGTTGTTGCGGATGTCGGGCCTCGCGACCGCGCCGCTGACCGTGGAAGTACCGTTCGACCAGAAGCGGGGAGAGCAGCTGCGGGCCGCGCTGCATCCGTTCGATGTGGAAACCGGTGCGGCGCAATACCGTTTCCGCATACCGTCGGCGGCGTTGACACTGCGACTGCCGACCGCGGACCCGATCACCCGCGCTGCGTGTGCCAGCGAATGCGAACGACTGGTGCACACCCGGGAGTCCACACCCACCCTGTCGGCCACCGTCCGGTCCCGCTTCGCCCAAAGCCCCGAGGCGATGCCGAACATCGCGGAACTGGCCGCCGAACTCCACATGAGCACCCGCACGCTGCGTCGTCAGCTCGACCATGAGCACACGTCGTACCGGGAGCTGCGCAACGACGTCTCGCACACGCTTGCCGTCGAATTGCTCAGTGTCGTCGGGCTTTCGGTCAACGAGGTGGCTCGACGGCTGGGCTACAGCGACACCACGGCGTTCTCACACGCGTTTCGCCGCTGGACGGGCAGGCCCGCCAGCGATTTCCGGTCCAGTGCTCAGTACCGCAGCGAGTCGCTCACCACCCGAACACGCGCGTTCGGGTGAGTGACAGCATGCAGCGGGTGCAGCAGCAGCGGGTGGCGGCAATGCGGGCACGACGCCTGCGGCTCGTTGGCCCTCGCGGCCGTGAGGTGGTGGCACGCCGCGCAGTGCACGACGTAGAACTTGCCGATCCAGTTGAGCAACCCGAGGTAGATCGCCAGCGTCGCGGCCGAGGCGACGACGAAGATCAGCGCAATCGTGAGCACTTGGTAGACCGTCATATGCGAGGTACCTCCAAACCGCACTTGAGCAAACGTGACGGATAGTTCAACGGTACGCCTGCAAACAGGTCGGTGAGGCGGGGTTGGCGTGCCGGATCACTGCTTTCGGGCGCGCTTGTAGACCTTGGTCAGCGCCTTGCCGCGGATACCCATCCGTTCGGCCTTGTGCACCTTGTGCAGCACCAGCGGACACCTCTTACATCGCGGCTTGCTGCGGCAGCACTTCTTCTTCGGCTTGATGGCGAGCAGCTTGGGAGAGTTCAAGTGACCTGTCTCTCTCGTTTTCGCGATTGAGTACCCGCACTGCGACACTTACCGGCGTGGATTTTCGCAATGTCGCCATTGTGGCGCACGTCGATCACGGGAAGACGACCCTGGTCGACGCGATGCTGCGGCAGTCCGGTGCCCTCAGCCACCGTGGCGACGATGCCGTCGAGCGGTTGATGGACTCCGGCGACCTGGAGCGTGAGAAGGGCATCACGATCCTGGCGAAGAACACCGCCGTGCACCGCCGCCACCCCGACGGCGGCGTGACGGTCATCAACGTCATCGACACTCCTGGTCACGCCGATTTCGGCGGTGAGGTCGAACGCGGACTGTCCATGGTCGACGGTGTGCTGCTGCTGGTCGACGCCTCCGAGGGACCCCTGCCGCAGACCCGCTTCGTACTGCGTAAGGCGCTGGCCGCGCACCTGCCGGTGATCCTGGTGGTCAACAAGACCGACCGGCCCGACGCCCGGATCGCCGAAGTCGTCTCCGACAGCCACGATCTCCTGCTCGACGTGGCCTCAGACCTCGATGAGGAGGCGCAGACGGCCGCCGAGGACGCGCTCGGACTGCCGACGTTGTACGCCTCCGGCCGGGCCGGCATCGCCAGCACCGTCGAGCCCGCCAACGGCGAAAATCCCGAAGGCGAGAACCTCGACCCACTCTTCGACGTCCTTCTCGAACACATCCCGCCGCCCAAGGGCGACCCCGAGGCCCCGCTGCAGGCCCTGGTCACCAACCTCGACGCATCGGCGTTCCTGGGCCGGCTGGCGTTGATCCGCATCTACAAGGGCCGGATCCGC
>CAZOIX010000699.1:0-3016 GCA_964579685.1 uncultured Mycobacterium sp. | reverse complement strand
GGCGAGAATCCCGCACGAGTTGCGGGTACCTGCTCCCGACCGGCTCGAGCACGACGCCGACGAGGCCTGGCGGCGGGGCCCGTTGTCGGCCCTGGCCGAATTGCGCCGACCCGATGTCGCCGCGGTGGCGGTGACCGCGATGGTGCCGTCGCTGACCGCCGTCGATGAGGCGGGGATGCCGCTGACTCCGGGTCTGCTCTATGGCGACGTTCGAGGTCGGTCGGCCACCGGTCCCGGCGCCACGTTTCTGTCGGGTGAGGCCGTTGAGTTCCTGCGCTGGACCGTGGGGGAGGCGCCCGACGCGCACGGTTACTGGCCCGCGGCCGCGGTGGCCAACCAGGCGCTCGCGGGCGAGCCGATGATCGACAACTCGACGGCCAGCACCGCCTATCCGCTGTTCGACGGCAGCGGCTGGAGCGGGGACGTCTGCGTCGACTGCGGCACCGCGCCGGAGACCATGCCGCGCGTCGAGACGACCGGCGTCGCGGCGGGCCGGGTGCACGGCACCGACGCCGTGTTGGGCGCCGGAGCCGTCGATGCGGTGTGCGAACAGATCGTCGCAGGCGCCGACCAGGACGGCGACGTACTCGTGCTGTGCGGCACGACGCTGATCGTGTGGGTGACCATCGGCGAGTTCCGAGAGGTTCCCGGGGTGTGGACGCTGCCGCACCCGGTGCCCGGCAAGTTCCAGATCGGCGGCCCGAGCAACGCGGGGGGTCTCTTCCTCGGCTGGGTGGATCGCCTCGTCGGTCCCGGTGGTGAGGTCGAACCGGGGCGCGTGCCGGTCTGGTCGCCGTACCTGCGCGGTGAACGGGTTCCGCTTCACGATCCGGACCGTCGCGGCGTGCTCGACGGGCTCGACCTCACTCATGACGGCGCGTCGCTGCGCAGGGCCGCCTTCGAGGCGTCGGGGTTTGTGGTTCGGCAACTTATCGAGATGAGCGGTGCTCGGGCGTCCCGCATTGTCGCCGCCGGGGGCGGCACGCGGGTCGCGCCGTGGATGCGGGCCATCGCCGACACCACAGGCCTGCCTGTCAGCGTGTCGGGCGTCGCCGAGGGGGCGGCGCTCGGTGCGGCGTTTCTCGGCCGGATGGCGGCGGGCCTTGAATCGTCGGTCACCGATGCGGCCCGGTGGGCATCGGTCGAACGCGTCGTCGAGCCGGATGCCGCATGGACGACGGCCGTCGATGACCGCTACGGCAGGTTCTGTGAGCTGGCGAAGGAGGAGGCCGGTGTTCGGCATCTTTGACGGTGCGGCGATGGTCACGACGATCGTGCGGGTGCGCGACGTCGCGGCGTCGGTGCGCTGGTATCGCGAGAAGCTCGGGCTGGAACCAGTTCACGTCGGCTACGACGGGCCGGAACATCCGATTGCGGCGTATGAGATCGCGGGTGCGGTGGTGTCACTGTGGCAGCTGCCGCCGGGGGAGGAACGCGCACGAGAACACAACGACACAAACACCTATGTGTGCGCGATCATGACCGACGACCTCGAACCCGCGCGTGCAGCTCTGATCGATCGCGGCGTCGACGTCGGTGAGATCCGGTGCAGCGCCAACAACGAGTTCTTCTGGTTCCACGACCCCGACGGGAACCGATTCGAGCTCAGCCGTCCGCTAGTCAGCGCTTGATCGCGGCCAGGTAGCTCATGTCGGCAAAGAAGCCGATCGCGCCGTCTTCGGGGAATTCGAAACCGTTGGCGGAGTAGGCGTCCCGCACCGTCTGTGCGGTGACATCCCAACCGCGGGCCGTCAGGTAGTCGACGACGTCATTGCGCTCGTCGTGATAGATCAGATCCGACATTTCGATGTCGTGGCCGTACTGCTTGAGCCTGTCGGCGATCACCTGCGACCTCTCGTCGGAGAATGCGCTGATGTCCGGTATGTGCTCGGTGGCCACACGGCTACCGGGCGCGCTGAGTTCGTCGATGCGGTCGAACAGCAGATCCTGTGCCTCCGGGGGCAGGTAGATCAGCAGGCCCTCGGCGATCCACGCTGTCGGCTGCGTGGGGTCGAAGCCATTGTCCAGCAGCGCTTTCGGCCAGTCCTCACGGAGGTCGATCGCTACCGGTCGCCGGTCGGCGACTGGCTCGGCCCCCAGCCGCGCGAGGGTCTCGCCCTTGAACGCGATGACCTCGGGTTGGTCCAGCTCGTAGACGGTGGCACCGGCGGGCCAGGCCAGCCGATACGCTCGTGCGTCCAAGCCGGCGGCCAGAATCACCGCCTGCCGGACTCCCGCAGCGGCGGCGTCGGTGAACAATGCATCGAAATGGCTTGTGCGAACAGCCATTCCCTCTGCCGCGCGCCGCGTGTTGAAACGAGGGTCGACATCTTCGAGCTGGATCTCACCGTCGAGCGCACGGACGAAGAAGTCGAGACCGACCGCGCGCACCAGCGGCTCGGCGTACGGGTCGTCGATGAGTCCCTCACGGTTGCTCAGCGCCCGCTGAGCGGCGACCATCGTCGCGGTCGAGCCGACACTGGACGCCAGATCCCATGAGTCGTTGTCGGTACGTGGCATGAACCCTACTTTCTGGTCGCGATGACAGCGAGTGAATTACGCAGCGGCACAAGGGTGTCGCTCTCGGGGAACTCGCGCCCATAGCCGGCGAAGACCTCCGGGCGAGGGCGGGCCGACACCTGCCAGCCGTGTTCGGTGAGGTATTCGACCACCCCGTTGCGCTCACCGTCGTAGAACAACTTCGTGATGTCCATGTCGACAGGCGCCTCGCCCCACTGGTCCTTCATTTCCTGCAGGCGGGCACCGATGCTGGCGGCGGCGTCCGGGTGATACTCGGTGGCCAGCCCGCTGCCGGGGGCGCTGAGCGCGGTGATGTCGTCGAACAGTCGATCCTGAGCGTCCGGCGGCAGGTACACCAGCAGCCCTTCAGCGCTCCACGCCGTCGGCTTGCTCACGTCGAAACCGCTGTCGCACAACGCCTGCGGCCAGTCCTCGCGTAGGTCGATGCCGACGGTCCTGTGCTCCGCTGCAGGGTCTGCGCCGATCGATCTCATCG
>CAZOIX010000698.1:0-3022 GCA_964579685.1 uncultured Mycobacterium sp. | reverse complement strand
AACCGGTCGCCAGCGGGTAGGGTCCGAACAGCTTGACGAAGAGCTTCATCATCTGCGGTTGGTCAGCGAAGTCCTGATCGAAGTTGCGCCGCAACCGATCCGGCAGGATCGCGTGCATCTGCACACCGTTCTTCGCCATGCGATGACGGCTGTACACGCCGATCTGCAGCGTCACCAGATACGTTGACGTGGGCTCGGCCTGTTCGTAGGTCCACCTGGTCATGCCGGCCCGGGCCCTCCGCGACACCAGCTCACCGTTGGCCAGCGCGTAGTACGGACTCTCGGTGCTGATCCGGATGGCGAAGCTCGCTTTGGCGCTGGGGTGGTCGTCACAGGGAAACCACGATGCCGCGCCGTTGGGTTGTCCGGCCACCAGAACACCCTCGGTGAGTTCTTCGAAACCCACCTCACCCCAATAGGAGCGAATCGGCTTCGGAGAGCCGCCGTAGCGCACGACGATCGACATCGCCGCGCCGGCCGGCAGGGCGTCGGCCAAGCCGATGTGCAGCTTGTTCTGCGACGACCTGAAGTGCGCGGGCCGCTTCCCGTTGACCGTCACCTTCGTCACGGTCAGTGCACTGGAAAGGTCGAGGGTGAAGGTGCGTAGCGCGGCCAACGTGACCGCCGTGATGGTGGCGGTACCGGTCAGTCGGTTGATGGCCACCTTGTATTCCAGGTCGAGTTCGTAGCGCGATACGCGGTAGCCGAAGTTGCCGTTGGCCGGGATGTATGGATCGATGACGGGCGCGGATCCCTTCTTGCCTCGTGTCACGCGACGGCGTCTTCTGGTTCGCCGGGCGCCGGGTCCGGGGTGTCGCCGCCGCGCTTCTTGCGGAACAGGTTCCACGGCGCGATCGGATTGCCCAGCCAGCGGGTCGAGGGCGGCACCTCGTCGCCGCGCATCACCAGCGAGGCCGGGCCGACCGTAGCACCCGCACCGATCCGCGCCGCGGGCAACGCGACACAGTGCGGCCCCAGCGTTGATCCCTCTTCCAGCACCACGGTGTCCATCCGCATGATGCGGTCGTGGAACAAGTGCGTCTGGACCACGCAGCCCCGGTTGACGGTCGAGCCACGGCCGAGGGTGACCAGATCCGCCTCGGGTAACCAGTAGGTCTCACACCACACACCGCGGCCGATCGACGCGCCAAGCGCCCGCAGCCACAGGTTCATCACCGGCGTGCCGGCCGCGGCGCGCGCGAACCACGGTGCCGCGACGGTCTCGACGAAGGTGTCCGATACTTCGTTGCGCCATACGAAGGCAGACCACAACGGATGTTCGATCGCTCGGATACGGCCCACCACAAGCCATTTCGCCATCACCGCGATACCGCCGGCAATCGCGCCCGCCGTCAGCAGGACGGCACCGCCGGCCACCGCCGACCACGACCAGCCGAAGGTCACGGCGAGCCATTGCAGCGCCAGCAGCACGGCGACACCGATCGCGAAGGTGACGATCAGCGGGATGATGCG
Source organism: uncultured Mycobacterium sp. (assembly GCA_964579685.1). Classification (GTDB taxonomy): domain Bacteria; phylum Actinomycetota; class Actinomycetes; order Mycobacteriales; family Mycobacteriaceae; genus Mycobacterium. Next base: position 1,549 of record CAZOIX010000698.1, on the reverse strand, counting down.
GCAGGTTTCCACGAGAGCGCGCAGCACCTTCAGTCGCGCCGACGGATGGAACGTGCGCAGTGTATCGGCCGCAGTGGGCTTGCGCCGCAACCGAACCGGTGGGCTACCGAGCCACGACGATCCCGCCTTCGCCTTGTGCGGGGTGGCCGAAAGCACCGCGACCAGTCCGTCGTCAGGGACCTTTCGGCCCGGTTGGGTGATGCCCGAGTTGCCAAGGAATGCGCGCTTGCCGACGGTCGCCTTCGCGACGTGGATCCATCCGCCACCGAGCTCATAGGACGCCACCATGGTGTCGTCGGCGAGAAACGCCCCGTCCTCGACCACCGTGAACTTCGGCGTCAGCAGCGCGGTGGAAATCTCGGTGCCACGGCCCACCTTCGCGCCGAGTATCCGCAGCCACCACGGTGTCAGCAGGCTGGCGTACAGCGGGAAGAGGTAATTGCGCGCAGCATCCATCAGTCGTTCGGTCGCCCAGATCTGCCAACCGACGCGACTGCGCACAGGGTGGTAGCCCTCGCTCAGCCACAGCGACAGCAGGCGCACCCCGAGCACTGTCAGCAGCGCGTATGTCAGCACTGCGGCCAGCGTCGCCACCGGGGTCCACAGCGCCGCGGGCAACAGGGCCGCCGACACCGTGGCGGCGTCACGGATACCCCACCCGATCACGGCAAGGCCGACGCCGAGCGCCAGCAGCGGAAGGCCGCCCAGCAGCACCGATGTCGTCCCGTAGACCGTGACCCAGAACGGCGCCCTCGGCGGGCGGTGCTCCGGCCACGGATGGCGGGCCTTACCCGACTTCACCGCAGGCGAGCCCTTCCAGTACTGGCCGTTCTTCACCTTGCCGACCACTCCCGAACCGGGGGCGACATCGGCGTTCTTGCCGACCACGGCTCCCGGCAGCAAGGTGGTGCGCGCCCCGATGGTGGCGTCGTTGCCGACCGCGATCCGGCCGACGTGGAAGTGGTCTCCGTCGATCCAGTGACCCGTGAGATCGACCTCCGGTTCGATCGAACTTCGGTGACCGAGTTTCAGCATGCCGGTCACCGGAGGGGCGGAGTGCAGATCGACGCCCTTGCCGACCTTGTTGCCGAGCGCGCGGGCGTAGTACACGAGCCACGGCGCCCCCGCGAGGTTCTCCGCGCCGCTGGCCTCGGCGAGGCGTTCTGCGAACCACACCCGAAGGTGCTCCGGCCCGCCCCGGCGATAGGTGCCTGGTTCCAGCCCGGACAACAGCAGCCGCGAGAACAGCACCGCGATCCCCATCCGGCCCAGCGGCGTGACGAACAGTCCGAACCCCAGGGCGATCCACCACCAGCCGATGGGCGTCGCCCACGGCACCAGGTTCAGTTCGGCGGCCACGTTATTGGCCAGGGCCAGCCAGACCACCCACTGCACCGCCGTCAGTGTGGCCAGGGGCAGCGTCAGCGCCACCTGGACAGCCTGGGTGAGGCGCGAGGTCGGCTCGACCACACGGGTCTTCACCTGCGGCGGCGGCTCGAGTTCGTCGAGATATCCGGCCAGCGATCCCAGCCGGGGATGGTCGTACAGG
>CAZOIX010000697.1:0-3023 GCA_964579685.1 uncultured Mycobacterium sp. | reverse complement strand
CCTGCGCATCCTCGACCTCGGGGTGATCGTCGCGGGCGGAGAACTGGGCCGGCTCTTCGCGGACCTGGGCGCCGAGGTGATCAAGGTGGAAAGTGCCGCCTATCCCGACGGCCTTCGTCAAACCGCGCCCGGTATGACCATGAGTCGATCGTGGGCCTTGACACACCGCAACGAGCAGAGTCTCGGCCTCGATCTGCGGCATCCCGATGGAGCCGACCTGTTCCGGCGCCTCGTCGCGCAGTCGGACGCCGTATTCGCCAACTTCAAACCGGGAACTCTTGATTCGCTGGGCTTTTCGTATGAACTTCTGCGTGAGATCAATCCACGGATCGTGCTGGCGGAGAGCAGCGCGTACGGGCTGAGTGGCCCGTGGAGCGACCGGATGGGATACGGCCCACTGGTGCGTGCGGCCACCGGCGTCACCTCGCTGTGGACCTCGCAGGATGCCGAACCGGGCAGCTGCTATGACGCGACCACTGTTTTTCCGGACCACGTCGCCGCCAGGCTCGCCGCGGTCGCCGCGCTGGCCGCGATGATTCGGCGGATATCCACCGGAACCGGTGCGCACGTCCACATCCCGCAGGCAGAGGCGGCCGTCAACCAGCTCACCACCGCGTACGTGGCCGAAGCCGCCCGCACCGCGGGTGTGCCGGTAACCGAGGACGAGGCGATCCACGGCGTCTACCCGTGCGCCGGTGATGACGAATGGTGTGTGATCTCGGTGCGCTCCGACACTGACCGCACCGCTCTTTCTGAGGTCATCGGTCGCGGCGACCTGCCACGCGAGCGGACGCCGTTGTTCGCTGCCGTGTCGGAATGGACGAATGCCAAGGACAAGGCGCAGGTCTCCGAGATACTGCAGCGGGCAGGTGTTCCCGCCGCTCCGATGCACCGCGCCGTCGACGTGCCGACCGATCCGCAGGTGGCGTTCCGGCGGCTGTACACCGAAATGACGCATCCACTCTTCGACGCGCCGATGCTTAGCGAGACGGGTCCCGCTCCGTACACGGGCATTCCCGCCGCAGAACTTCGGCCCGCGCCGATGCCAGGGGAGCAGACGCGTCAGATCTGTGGGGAGGTGCTCGGATTGAGCGCAGGGGAAATCGATCGGCTCATCGTCGACGAGGTGCTTTTCACTCAACAAGGGAGGCCATGATGGATCCGCGGACACCGGTACTGATCGGCTACGGTCAGGTCAACCAGCACGACGAGAACCCGGGGGTGGAACCGGTCGACCTGATGGAGTCGGCCGCGCGCGCCGCAGCGGACCCACGCGTGCTCGAGGCGGTCGACTCCGTGCGCGTGGTCAACCTACTGTCCTGGCGGTATCGCGATGCGGGACTGCTTCTGGCGCAGCGCATCCGGGCCGATGGTGCCACCACCCGCTATACGGGCATCGGCGGAAACGTGCCTCAGACACTGGTCAACAAGGCGTGCCTGGATATCGGGGCGGGCCGATCGGACGTTGTTCTGATCGCGGGAGCTGAGACGTGGCGGACCCGGTCACGCCTGCGAAAGGCCGGTGCCAAACCCCACTGGACAACCCAGGACGAATCCGTTCCGATCGCCGAAGGCTCGGACGAGGGAATCGAACTCGCCGGCCCGTCCGACCTTCGCATCAAGCTGGACCGGCCCGCCTACGTCTATCCGATGTTCGAGCAGGCCCTGAGAATCGCGGCGGGCGAATCGCAGGACGACCACCGGCGCCGCATCGGCGAACTCTGGTCGCAGTTCAGTGCGGTGGCAGCGACGAACCCACACGCATGGAGCCGAGAGCCGCTGTCAGGCAACGAGATCGCCGAGCCAGGGCCGGACAACCGGATGGTCAGCTGGCCGTACACGAAGCTGATGAACTCCAACAACATGGTCGACCAGGGGGCGGCGCTGGTGCTGATGTCGGTGGACAAGGCGACGTACCTCCAAATTCCGCGGGACCGTTGGGTTTTTCCGTACGCGGGCACCGACGCCCACGACACCTATGCCATCAGTGACCGCGCCGAGTTCCACGCGTCACCGGCCATCCGCATCGCGGGCCGGCGTGCGCTGGAACTGGCGGGAGCAGGGATCGACGACATCGGGCTGATCGACATTTATTCGTGCTTCCCCTCGGCCGTGCAGGTGGCCGCCAACGAACTCGGCCTGCCGTGCGGTGATGCGTCCCGGCCGTTGACTGTGACGGGCGGGCTCACGTTCGCCGGCGGCCCGTGGAACAACTACGTGACCCACTCGATCGCGACCATGGCCGAACGCCTGGTCGCCGATCCCGGCCAGCGCGGGCTGGTCACCGCCAACGGCGGGTACCTCACGAAACACAGCTTCGGTGTGTACGGGACGGAGCCACCGACCCACGAATTCCGTTGGGAGGATGTGCAAGAGCAGGTCGACCGCGAGCCCACCCGCGAGGCGGTGGTCGAATGGTCGGGCGTTGGCACCGTCGAGTCGTGGACCACTCCGTTCGACAGGAGCGGATCGCCGGAGAAGGCGTTCTTCGCCGTCCGCACGCCCGATGGTGCGCGCGCACTTGCCGTGATGCATAGCGACGTCGAGGTGACGGTCCGCGAGGACATCGCAGGAGCCAAGGTCGAGGTCAACCAGGACGGCACCGCCACACTGTCGTGAGCTCGGAGCTGCCGGCTACGGGGCGTCCGCGGGAACGTCGCTGTAGCGCAGCGTGACACCGTCGGTGGAGAAGGTGAAGCCGTTGTCGCTGAATTCGCTCAGGCACGACACCCCGGTGGCTTCCTGTACGTTGCAGCGGAATCCGGCCGCGGCCAGAATCCTGTTGAACGGCAGAACATTCGCAGGTTCCGGATCGAGTGAGAACTCCGGCTCATCGAGTGCGGCGAATCGGGCTGCTCCGTCCCGCGGCACGACAAGAGCATTGGGCGACGTGGCCTCGCCGGCGGCGTCGGGCATGGTGTCCGGCTCGCCCGTGACGCCCATCGCCGATGGCCAGCCTGCGGCGGACTGACAACCGGCCTTCACACGCGGGATGATCGCGCACTCCCACGTGCCGCTGGGGG
>CAZOIX010000696.1:0-3023 GCA_964579685.1 uncultured Mycobacterium sp. | reverse complement strand
TACGGCATCAGCGCGGACCGGGCCTTCGACATTCTGGTCTGGCGCTCACAGGAAACGAATGTCAAGGTTCGAGACCTCGCCAGCCGCTTCCTCACCGCGATGGCGGGTTCCTTCCCGGAGGGGATGCGCACGCAAGTCGATCACGCCCTGCTCAACATTTCCTGAGTCGTTCGCCGCTCGTCGACGCGGGCCTTGTCGAGCGAGTTGTGCACGCCCGGATCACTTTTCGACACCACGCGCAGGGGCGTCGTGTCATGATCGTCGCCATGGACGCCGACGCGATGACGAAACCGGCTCATCCGTTTTTCGAACAGCCATGGCCCGGGGGCGAGTTCCGGTTCTTCCAGCTGGGACACGTTGTCGACGACGTCGTCACCGCCGCCGCCGACTGGGCACGCACCTTCGGCATCGGACCCTTCCATGTGCTGCCCATCGTCGAACAGCGGGCCGACTACGGAGGCGAGGTCCGCACCACCGCGATCCAAGTAGCCGTCGCGCAGGCGGGACCCGTCCAGATCGAGCTGATTCAACAACACTGCGATACCCCGAGCATCTTCACCGAATGGAGCCGCGGCGGCACGTCCACCTTCCACCAGATCGCCACGCTGACAAACGATTACGACGGGAAAACCGCGCACTTCAAGGCGCTGGGCCATTCGATCGCCGCGGAGAGCGTCGGCGGCGGCTTTCGGGTGGCCTACATCGACACCGCGGCGGCGTTCGGCTTTTATACCGAGGTTGTCGAGGCCCCGCCCAGCTTTCTCGACCAGGTCCACGCCATCTCCGACACCTGCGCCCACTGGGATGGCCGCGATCCGGTGCGGATCATGACTCGCGGGGGTTACCGGGTGCCCCGATGAGCGGTCAAGCGGCGATACGGACATCGACGCCAAAGGCACCCCTACCCCGATGTAGTGAGCTAACCTAATGAACTCTGAAGTCCGAGCACGCGATGGCAACCAAAAGGCCCGAGAGAGCAGGAGGACGCAGGTGGGCGGTGGCAAGTCCACCTCGATCGATGATCTGACGGGTGCGCTGCGGGGGACCTCACTCGAGACGGGTGTCATCGAGGCGCTGGATACCCTCGAGGCGTGTCTGCAGCTGGAGCCTCTGGGCGACAACAGGTTTCGGGCTACCAATGAAGCCGATCGGTTCGGCCGCATCTTCGGCGGCCAGCTCCTCGCGCAGGCGCTGTATGCGGCGTCGTCAACCGTCGCCGACCATGCCCCGCATTCGCTGCATGCCTACTTCCTGCAGACAGGCGATTCTCGACGGCCGGTCGAGATCGTCGTGACACCCGTTCGCAACGGGCGGTCCATGGCGACGCGGCAGGTGAGCGTGGCACAGGGCGACCGCACGCTGCTCACCGCGCTGGCGTCGTTCCACAGCAACCCTGCCGAACCCGAGCTGGCCCAGCAGCACACAGATGTGCCGCCGGCGGACGAGATGCCTCTGCTGCAACATTGGGTGCACCAGGTGCGGCCGCCGATGCGCAGAATCGCGCAGACCTGGATCGACGTCCCGCCGGCGTTGGAGATGCGGATCGCGGAACCGACGACCTTCCTGGGCGGCAGGCAGACATCCGGGGCCCGGTCACACTGGATGCGCCTGCCGCGACGCATCGCCGACAGCCCGGGACTGCACAGCGCGATGCTCACGTACGCGAGCGATTACCTCATGCTCGACATGGCGCTTCGTAGCCATCCCGATCCCGCTGACTACGCGTCCGTCGCCGCGGTCAGCCTGGACCACGCCATCTGGCTGCACCGTCCGGTCCATTTCGACGAATGGCATCTCTACACCCAAGAGACAGCTGCCATTTCCGGACATCGCGCGATGGTCCGTGGAACGATTCGCGACGAAGCCGGGCGCATGGTCGCCAGTACCGCACAGGAAGTACTGATTCGACCGATCGCCTGACGACAGCGGAATGTGTAGAGGCCGATCAACGAGAGGTGACCATGACGAACACAGTTGGCCGAGTCGCAGGCAAGGTCGCGTTCATCACGGGCGCAGCGCGCGGTCAGGGTCGCGAACACGCCATTCGGCTCGCGGAGGAAGGCGCCGACATCATCGCTGTCGACATATGTGGCGACATCGACGGCGTCCCCTACCCGCTGGCGACCGAAGCCGACCTGGACGAGACCGCGGCGCTGGTCGAGAAATTGGATCGGCGCATAGTCACCGCACAGGCAGACGTGCGGGACGTCGAGGCGCTGGGGGCCGCGCTGCAGCGTGGTGTCGACGAGCTGGGTCGGCCGGACATCGTGATCGCCAACGCAGGCATCAGCGGGAGCCCCGCGCCCGCGGCGATGATCGAGGAAGCCGCGTGGCGAACGATGCTCGACATCAACATCACCGGGGTCTGGCACACCGCGAAGGTAGCGGTCCCCCACATGTCGGACGGCCGAGGCGGTTCGATCATCCTGGTGAGTTCGATGTTGGGACTCCGGGGCGGAGGCTACATGGCCCATTACGCGTCAGCCAAGCACGCCGTCGTCGGCTTGATGAATTCGCTCGCCAACGAACTTGCCCCGCAGTGGATTCGGGTGAACTCGATCCATCCGGGCAACATCCTCACGCCGATGATCGACAACGAACAGTTCCACCGCACCCTGCGTCCGGACCTCGCTGAGCCCACCATGGCCGACGCGGGCGAGATCATCGGGGGTTTCCACATGCTGCCGGTGCCGTACTTCGAGGCACGTGCGACTGCCAATGCCGTGCTCTTCCTGGCGTCGGATGAGGCCAAGTACATCACCGGCGCTGCGCTGCCGATCGACGCAGGAGCGACGGCGAAGTTCTGAGGCTCAGCGGGCTCCGCGCACCAACCGTCCTGGCCGTGCACCGGTGTCCACGCTGTCGCGACGGGTGACGACCCCGCTGACGATCGTGGCGGAATAGCCGCTGGCGCCCTGAACCAGGCGCTGTCCACCCGCGGGCAGGTCGTAGGCCATCTTCGCCGGATGCAAGGTCAGCGCATCCATGTCGATGACGTTGATGTCGGCCTTCTTCCCGGTGTG
>CAZOIX010000695.1:0-3027 GCA_964579685.1 uncultured Mycobacterium sp. | reverse complement strand
GGCCAGCGACCTGCGTGCCGAACCGCAATACCGCCCCTCGGCTCCGATGACGCGTTTCCTCCGCTGCCGCGACCTGACGTGTCGGTGGCCGGGTTGCTCCGTGCCCGCCGAGCGGTGCGACATCGACCACACCGTGCCCCACCCGGTCGGGCCCACCCACCCGTCGAACTGCAAGCTCTACTGCAGTACCCACCACCTGATCAAAACCTTCTTCAGCGGCCCGGACGGTTGGCGTGAACGGCAACTGCCGGACGGCACCATGATCTTCGTCTCCCCGTCCGGGCGGCGATACACCACCAAACCACAAGGCGCCCTGTTCGTCCCGCAGCTGGCAACGCCGACCGAGACGCTGAGAATCCCTGAAGCGCCACAGGCAGGGGGCCCGAGTCGGAGGCTGGCGATGCCGACTCGGCAGCGGACTCGCGCCCAGGACCGCGCGTACCGCATCAACTGGGAACGCGGCGTCAACAAGCGTCGCTGGGATGCCGACCCCCCGCCTTTCTAGGTGCCTTCGGAACAGCGCCGGTCGCGCTGCGTTAAATGGTGGTGTGACATCCGAACCTGCGGTCGGTCAGCTGCGCTTCGTCGCGGTCGGTCAGGACGACCCGCTGGCCGCGCCGCTCATCGACGAGCTCGCCGTGGAGTACGCCGACCGGTACGGCGGCACCGAGCAGCGGGTGATGAAATGGCTGTTGGAGGAATATCCCGCGGACGACTTCACCCCGCCCGGCGGTGCACTGTTGATCGGTCTTCTCGACGGGCTACCGGTGACCGGCGGTGGATTCAGACGGTTCGACGACACCAGGGCTGAGCTCAAACGGGTGTGGACCGACAGCAGGTACCGGCAGCGGGGCTATGCGAAAGCCGTGCTGGCCGCACTCGAACGCGAGATCGCCGCGCGCGGTTATCGCCGCGTCTACCTGACGACGGGGAATCGTCAGCCCGAGGCCGAGGCGCTCTACCTGTCTTCGGGGTACACCCGCCTCGCCGGGCCGCTTCCCACCGGGGGCGAGAGCTATCCGGTCGCCTTCGAGAAGACACTGCGCGATCGTCGCGGCCTATAGGCTGGCCTCGCAGGTGTCGTGGCGACACCGGGGGTGAAAATGTCCTTGTCTCAGACGTCGGTCGGATGGCTGCTGCTCGCTGCGGCCGCGCTGACCGTCGTGATCGGCCTCGCATCGCGGGTCTTCTTCGGGCGCAGGCGTGACACCCGGTCGGTGCGGGCCATGGTGCGCACCTTCCGCAGAACGGGCATCGCGCGGGTGCTGTTCGGCCGCTTCGAGGCCGAAGTGCTCGACGACGACGAACTGGACAGCATGATCCTGATGCCCACCGTGGTGGTGGCCTGTGGTCTGTGCCTGACCGCGTTGTTCCTGCTCGGCTACAACACGCTGGCCTGAGCGCAGGCGTCGCGGATCGGACCCCGCCACACCGGGCCGTGCCCGGGAAGCAGCACCTCGGTGTCCAGCACGCCCAGCATGTCCAGACTGCGTAGGCAGCCGTCCTGGTCGTGGTTGAACAGCCTTGGCAGCAGCTGCGGCCCGGTCTTCGGTGCCAGCGGATGGCCGGTGACCAGCGCGTCACCGGCGACAAGCACGCCGTCCACCACGTACGAGCAATGCCCGCCGGTGTGTCCCGGCGTCGCAATCGCAACCGGTGCGCCGGGAAGGCCGGCGGCGATCTCTTCGGTCAGGGCCTGCGCGCTTCCGATACCGTCGCGGGTCAACGCGCCCTTGCGGGTGATCGCGACTGTCCACCTGAGATATCGGGGTTGCCAGATGTGCTTGGCGATGTCGACCGGCGAGGCCTGTTCGAGATACTCGCGTTTGGAGTGCCGGACCTCCGCTGAGTGGCAATACACCGGTGTGCCATGGGTTTTCGCGAACCAGATGGCCGAGCCGAAGTGGTCGACGTGGGCGTGTGTCAGCAGGATCGCCCGCAGGTCGCCGACACCGAAGCCGAGCTCGGCCAGCGATGTCAGCACGTCGTCCCGGCTGCCGGGGAAGCCTGCGTCGATCAGGATGACGCCGTCTTTGTCGGTCACCAGGGTCCAGTTGACGAGGTCGGTGTGCGCGAAATGGACGCTGTCGGTGATGGCTTCCAGGGCTAGTGCCATGCCGCGAGTTTAAGCAGGAGGGTAGAAAGGAAACGTGCCTGAATTGAAACTCGGATACAAGGCTTCGGCCGAGCAGTTCGATCCACGCGAACTCGTCGAGCTCGGCGTCGCTGCCGAAGCGCACGGCATGGACAGTGCGACCGTCAGCGACCACTTCCAGCCGTGGCGCCACGAGGGTGGACATGCGCCGTTCTCGCTATCCTGGATGACCGCGGTGGGTGAGCGCACCAAGCGGCTGTTCCTCGGCACGTCGGTGCTGACACCGACGTTCCGCTACAACCCGGCCGTCATCGCCCAGGCGTTCGCGACCATGGGATGTCTATACCCCGACCGCATCTTCCTAGGGGTGGGCACCGGTGAGGCACTCAACGAGATCGCGACGGGCTACGAGGGCGAGTGGCCCGAGTTCAAGGAGCGCTACGCGCGCCTGCGCGAGTCGATCAGGCTGATGCGTGAGCTGTGGCTCGGCGACCGCGTCGACTTCGAGGGCGAGTACTACAACACCAAGGGCGCCTCGATCTACGACGTCCCCGAGGGTGGCATCCCGATCTACGTCGCCGCGGGCGGACCGCAGGTCGCCAAGTATGCGGGCCGCGCGGGCGACGGGTTCATCTGTACCTCGGGCAAGGGCGAGGAACTGTACAAGGACAAGCTGATCCCGGCGGTCTTAGAAGGTGCAGCGGGCGCCAATAAAGACCCCGACAGCATCGATCGGATGATCGAGATCAAGATCTCCTACGATCCCGATCCCAAGCAGGCGTTGGAGAACACCCGGTTCTGGGCGCCGCTGTCGCTGACCGCCGAACAGAAGCACAGCATCAACGACCCGATGGAGATGGAGAAGGCCGCCGACGAGCTGCCGATCGAGCAGGTCGCCAAGCGCTGGATCGTCGCCTCCGATCCCGACGAAG
>CAZOIX010000694.1:0-3032 GCA_964579685.1 uncultured Mycobacterium sp. | reverse complement strand
CTCCAGATCAACGAGCGCGGCTCGTAATAGCCGCCCCATACGAAGCGGCCGGTCGGCGTGACAGCGTACGAACCCCCGCCGCCGATGAGCGAGCCGAAGGCAGCGCCGTCACCCCATCCGGGGGCGCACAGCCACGCGATATCGCCGCGCGGTCCGATCAACGCACCGCGCTCGCCGTCGGCGATGAACGCATACTCGCGGAGCACGTGTGGTTGCGGAAGGTCGGCGGTCTCTGTCTCGCAGGTCAAATCGTTGCGCAAGCGCATGTATTGGGCTTACCCCGATCCGCTGCAAACTCACCCCCTGCGCCAGGTTCTCATTCGTTCATCAGGATCCGCACAGCTGTTTGGGGTACGGGAGAAGCATGTCTTCCAATAACATCCGCTACATCGAGCTGGTGCGTGCCGGATGGGGCGTCGGTCTGCTGGCCGCCCCGCGCACGGTTCTCGCCCGCATCCACGGCGTCCGTATCGACCGCAGGGCGGTGGTGATCTCACGCATTCTCGGCGCGCGCCACCTCACCCAGGCGTCGTTGTCAGGTCTGGATCCGTCGCCGGAGATCCTCGCGGGCGGGGTGTGGGTGGACTCGGTGCACGCGTTGACCGCCCTCGGTCTCGCCGGCGTCGACCGCAACCGGGCCCGAGCCGGCGTCGTCGACGCAGCCGTCGCGGGTCTGTGGGCGGCGTTCGGGTGGCACAGCCTGCACCACGGCAGGGTTCCACCACGCGCCCATGACAAGCGACGAGACCAGTTGGCACGCGCGGTGTTCGGCGTGCTTCCCGGCGGCGGGTGGCTGATGCGGGAGGCCCGCGGACGGCGTCGCTGATCCGGGCGGATCGCTACTGTGGTTTGCCACCCATCATGCTCAGCATCTTGGTGCCCCCTGTCACCACAAACCGCCATATCATCGCCGCACTGAGTGCGAGCGCGGCGATGTTGAGCCAGGTGGTGTAGTTCCACTGCACCCCTCCTTCGGGAAGGTGCGCGGTGGACGGATCGGGCGCCAGTCCCGTCAGCCCGAAGAGGATCTCCACCAGATAGCCGGCGGCCACCATCGCGGCGTAGAAGACGGCGACGATGCGCAGCGTCATCGGCCAGCCGTAGTACTTCCGGTAGATGTTGATGATCGGCAGGATGAGCAGGTCGGCGAAGATGAATGCGACCACGCCGCCGAAACTGATGCCACCCGTCCACAGCACCACAGCCAGCGGGATATTGCCCACGGAGCAGACAAAGGAAACAACGGCGACGAGCGGCCCGATGACGGGGCCCCAGATCGCCGAGAGCAGGGGGTGGCCGTCGAAGAACAGCCCCTGCCAGAACGAGTCGGGCACCCATGCTCCGATCGCTCCGGCGATGAGTACACCCGCCGCGAGGTCCCGGTAGATCGCCGCCCACTCCATCACGAAGACGTGCGACACCGACGTGGCGCCGTCGGCGGACAGCAGCCGCCGCCAGAAGCCCCGATCGCCGGAGACGGACATGTCCATGGCTGCGTGGCCCTCCATCGACCCGGCCAAGCCCCTGTCGGCCTGCCGACGGGCGTCCTCGATGAGCTTTTGCCGCAACACAATCCGAAAGAGCACCGCGACGATCACGATGATGATCGGCCCGCCGACGAACTCGGCGAGCGTGAACTGCCACCCCATCAGCAGCGCCAAGATGACACCCATCTCGATCACCAGATTGGTCGACGCGATCTCGAATGCCATTGCCGCGGTGAAGTTCGCGCCCTTGCGGAACAGCGAGCGCGCGAGGGCGACGGCCGCATAGGAGCATGACGACGCCGCCATGCCGAAGCCGGTGGCATACGCCACCGACCGCGGTCCGTCATCGCCCAGCAGGTCGGTGATGGTGTCGCGGCGCACCACCGCTTGCACCACGGCCGAGAGTGCGAAGCCGAAGACCAGCGCCCACAGGATCGACCACGCCATGGATCCGGCGAGACTCAGTGCATGAAGAAGCGCGTCGATCATTCAGGGGCTCCTCGTGCGGGATGTGGCCCAGTCGGGTTCCCGTGCCCTCTTCGGTACCGCTGGCGGTAGGTCGTGCGTTCCTCGCCGGAGGTGCGGTTCCGCAGCAGGCCGCCGCGCCGGTGGAACACCACCACCAGCAGTCCGAGCCCGGCGGCGAGGCCGACTCCGGCCACCACGGCCATGGCGACAGCGGCCGTCGATGCGCCTTCACCGGCAAGGGTCAGAAACATTCCCACACCGGCCGCACCCGCGAGCAACGCCACCAGACCGACCATGACCGCCGAATAACTCTGGAAGAAGTTGCGGCTTTCAGACATGACTTCTTCTCCTCTCTCCTTCTTCGAGTCGATATCGCTGCGCGCCTTCGGCGATCGTCATGCCGTGGCCGGGCCGGTCCCGCTGTACCAGCAGGTGGCCGCCATCGACGAGGGCCGCCCCGTCCACCAGCAGCGGCTCCAACCGCACATGGTCGTTGAACCACTCGACGTGGCGTAGATGCGGAACGGCGGCTGCCACCGGCGCGTGCAACGCCGGGGCGCAGTGCGCCGAGATCTCGAGATTATGCGCCGAGGCAATGGCCGCCACCCGCAGGAATCCGGTGTACCCGCCGCACCGCGTCGCATCGGCTTGCAGGCAGTCGACGACGGGCGCCAGCCGTTGCGCGTCATAGGTCGTGCCGATGTACTCCCCTGCCGCGATGTCGCATCGCAGGGCGGTGCGCACCACACTCAATCCCTCGGTGTCGTCGCTGCTGACAGGTTCCTCGAACCAGCTGACTCCGTGGCGGTCCAGTTCGGCACCGATCCGCAAGGCTTCTCCTGATCGGTACGCACCGTTCGCGTCCACCATCAGCTCGGTGTCGTCGGGCGCGAGTTCACGGAACAGCCCGACCCGATCGATGTCCCACTTCGGCTCTGTGCCCCAACCCTTTCCAATCTTGATCTTCATCGCCCGGCAGCCGGCGGCCTTCCAGGCCGATACATCCTTCGACAGGTCGGCATCGCTACTGGAGACGAAGCCGCCTGAACCGTAGATCGCCACCGTCGGGCGGCACCC
>CAZOIX010000693.1:0-3034 GCA_964579685.1 uncultured Mycobacterium sp. | reverse complement strand
CTGACAGCGCTGGCGCAGAAGGTGCTGTTACGCGAGAGCCAAACTGTGGCCAATCTCCTGCTCGACCGCCTCAACAGTCGGCAGCTTCCGACATTCATCCTCGACTCCGGCACGCTCGCGGACCGCTACATCGCCCCGACGGTGCCCGAATTCGACTACCCCCGAAGCGATCTACCGCCGAATGTGCGGTACGTCGGCGCCGTGCACCCTGGCCCGTCTCGGGGTTTCCGCCGTCCTCCATGGTGGTCGGAACTCGACGACGATCGCCCCGTCGTACATGTCACGCAGGGCACCATCGACAACGCCGATCTCGGCAGGTTGCTCGAACCCACCATCGACGCGCTGGGCGGCGAGGACGTCGTCGTCGTGGCGACGACCGGCGGTCGCGACATACGCCAACTCCAGGTTCGGTTGCCGTTGAATACCTATGTCGCCGAATACATCCCGCACGACCTCCTGCTACCGAAGGTCGATGTCATGGTCACCAACGGCGGGTACGGTGCGGTGCAGCGGGCGTTGTCGATGGGTGTACCGCTGATCGTGGCCGGCAACACCGAAGACAAGCCCGAGGTCGCCGCGCGCGTCGCGTGGACCGGCGCCGGCGTCAACCTCAAGACGGGTACGCCGAGCGCGGGTGCGATTCGCGCCGCGGTACGCAAGGTGCTCAGCGACGGTCGCTACCTACACTCGGCCCGGGTGCTGGAAAGGGCGTTCGCCAGGCGCGACGGCGTGGCCGAGATCGCCGCCCTCATCGACGAGGTCATCGCCGAGCGTGCGGTGGTGAAGCGATGAGTCGGTGTGCGGTCCCGACTGGCTGGCCGCCGCGTCAAGGACTACCACTGGTGCACACACGGTTCCATAGGTTTTAGGTTAAATATATGATTGTATGTATAGATAACTGTTTTAGATCGCACTATCCACCTGGGGCGGCGATGCGCGCAACAAGACACGGCGAGAGGGAACCACAGCCGAATGACAGATGCTCGACTGGAGAACGCATTGCCAGGATATGCCGTCCTCACGGTGACCGACGTGGTGCGGGAAACCCCGACATCCCTGTCGTTGGTCTTCGACGGGCCTCCCGCGGACCATGTGCGATACCGACCCGGCCAGTTCCTGACCTTCCGGGTACCCAGCGAGGAATCCCGCGCAGTTGCCCGCTGCTATTCGCTTTCGAGTTCGCCTGCCACTGACGACCACCTCAAGGTGACCATAAAGCGGGTACCGGGCGGATTTGCCTCCAACTGGCTCTGTGACCATGCTGCCATCGGCATGCCAATCGAAGTACTCAGTCCCGCAGGTACGTTCACCCCGCGCGACTACGACACCGACGCCCTGATGTTGGCCGGCGGGAGCGGCATCACCCCGATCATGTCGATCGTGAAGACGATGCTTGCCGAGGGCAGGGCCGCGATCACGCTCGTCTACGCCAACCATGACGACTCCAATGTCATCTTCGCCGAAGAGTTGGATCGGCTGTGCCGCCGCCATCCCGATCGACTGCGGGTGATCCACTGGCTGGACACACTGCAGGGTTTGCCCAGCCCCGAACTGCTTGCGGGCTTGGTTTCGACGTCCATGGCACCCGAAGCGTTCCTATGCGGACCTGCGCCGTTCATGGCCGCCGCCCGCGCCGGTCTTGAACTCACCGGGACGAAGGGGCAACGCATACACACCGAAGTCTTCACTTCCCTAGCCAGTGACCCGTTTACCCCGGTCGCTGGCGCCTCCGAAGGCGAACCCGAACCGGCGTCCACGTCCACCGGGCACGTACAACTCGACGGGCAGACCTATACCTTCGACTGGCCACAGAACCGGACGTTAGTCGAGGTCCTGCTGTCGATGGGCGTCGAAGTGCCCTACGCCTGCCGCGAGGGCGAATGCGGTGCCTGCGCGTGCACCGTCACCAACGGGCGGGTGGAGATGGCGCACTCTGACATCCTCGACCCCGAGGATGTGCTCGGCGGAGTGATCCTGGGATGCCAGGCCCAGCCGGTAACCACCGAGGTCAGCATCACGTTCGAATAGCGCCCCCGGGGTTACTCACGAAAGCCTCAGCCGCTCCGAACCTTTCAACACCGACAGATATGGCCCGTCGGATGCGGACGCTGAGGCACTGGAGACCTCGACGATCGCGTCGTAGTAGAGACCGAGCAGATGCATGCGGACACTGCCGCTACGACGATGTACGTAGCGCTCCGGCAAAACCTGGACCCGTCCTGTGCGCGTGTCAGCGATGATGCGCGCTGCCACCGTTTTCAGGATGTCATCGGCGACGTCGTGACCGACGACGAGAACATCGAGTCGGCCCCCGGCTCCGCTGTCATCGACGCCCAGCAGCTGCCGACCCACCGGAGGCATCATGGACAGCGACCAACGGTCCACGCTACTAGGCGCGATGGCAGTCGCGGCCTCCAGCCCGAGGGCCTGGCTGAAGTCGCTGCGCGCCAACGAAATCCCACCGATCCAGCTGTGGCGAAAGCTCGCTCCCCCGACCCGGACCGCGCGCAGCACGCTGCCGACCAGGGTGGCCTCGTCCAGACGGGCGCCGCTCAGGTCCCCTTCGCTGAGATCCGCCTCAGAGAGGTCGGCGCCGGTGAGGTCGGCGGCGACCAGACGTGCGCCGACCAGACGGGTACGGGAGAGGTCTGCCTCGACGGCGCGTAGATCCCCGGCCTCTACGCCCGTGAGAGTGCCGCCCACCAGGGAGGCGTGGGACAGATCTGCCTCACGTAGGTCGGCTCGCGTGAAATTCACCGACAGGAGTTCCTGCGCCGCAGCGGATTCGGTCAGCATCGACGCCCAGCCGACATGGGCATGAGCCAGGTCGGCGCGCCGCAGGTCGGCTCCCTCAAGGTCCGCGCCCTGGACATTGCACCCGCAAAGCCGCGCCCCGCCCAGGTCCGACCACGCCAGCTCAGCGTCACGCAGGTCTGCCTGTGTGAGATCAGCGCCGGCCGCCGTGATTCCCTCGCCGTGCGCGCTGACGCCCCGTAGGTCGGCGTCTCGCAGGTCGGCGCGCACGGCGAGGGAA
>CAZOIX010000692.1:0-3035 GCA_964579685.1 uncultured Mycobacterium sp. | reverse complement strand
ATCGCCGAAGAGGGCGATGACACGGTCCGTCCCTACGCCGATCACCTCTTCGAGATCCCGGCGGTGTCAAGGCTTTTCCAGCCGCTCCTGTCGACGATTCCGCTGCAGGTGTTCGCGGCGGGTGTCGCGCAGGCCCGCGGCTACGACGTCGACAAACCGCGCAACCTCGCCAAGTCCGTCACCGTCGAGTAGCTGCACGCCGCGCCGGGTACGGCATGTCATCGCGATCGGGAGCCAGCGGGATGGCTGCCAATCCAACGACCAGAGCGGTGAGGTGGCCCACCTCCGTAAAGGTGGGCCGCAGGATCGCATTGCCGGTCAACGTCGCTACCGCCCCGATCTGGCACCGCGATCGCCAGGGTGGGCGGACATACCCCGTCAAGCTGCCGGCGATGCCGAAGACGAAGTAGCTCACCCCGACATCGCGGGCATTCGTCAGCCGCCTGGGGGCGCGGGCGTTCCTGATCGAATACCTGACATAGCCCTGCCCCGCATAAGTGGCAACGACGTGGGCCGCCAGACCCACGAGAAGCCAACGCCACCAACCTAACCGACGCTCTACGGGGGCGACGACTCCGGCGAAGACCGGCACATACGGCCACCACCGTTGGTCATCGAGCCAGAACAGGCTGGCCGCCAGCACGCGCGACGGCTCAGCACGCAGTCGCTTCAGGTTGGTCGAATGCCTGCGCTGGATGCGTCGCGATCGCCAGCGCCCGGCGGACCGCTGTATCCGGGTCGTGACGAACAGAACGAGCAGCCACGCGAAAGTGAGCGGAGCCCCCCTCGGCTCGCCGCCCGGCCGGAATTCCACAGCTGCGACACTATCGTCACGAGGGACTTTCGGCGTCCAGGGGCGCGGACGGCGGCCGGCATGGAATCCTGACCCTAATGCGTCACTACTACACCGCCGACCAGATCCGCGAGGCAGAAGCGCCGCTGCTGGCGAGGCTGGCCGACGGTGTCCTGATGCGCCGCGCCGCCCACGGTCTGGCCACCGCGATCGCCCGCTATCTGGGTGGCGTCGCCGGTCGCACGGTCTGCGCGGTCGTCGGCTCGGGTGACAACGGCGGCGACGCGCTGTGGGCGGCGACCTTCCTGCGCCGTCGGGGAGCGTCGGCGTCCGCGATACTGCTCAAACCCGAACACACGCACGTCAAGGCGTTGGCCGCGTTCACCGCATCCGGCGGCCGGGTCGTCGAAAGCATCCCGCCCGCAACCGATCTGGTGATCGACGGTGTGGTGGGGATTTCCGGTACAGGGCCGTTGCGGCCGAACGCTGCCGAGGTGTTCGCCGACGTAGACGCCGCGGGGATCCCCGTCGTCGCGGTCGACATCCCCAGCGGCATCGATGTGCACACCGGGGCCTCGGACGGCCCGCACGTGCGCGCCGCACTGACCGTGACCTTCGGTGGCCTCAAACCGGCTCACGCTCTGGGTGATTGCGGCCGCGTCGAGCTCATCGACATCGGGCTGGACCTGCCGACGTCCGAAGTATTCGAGTACGAGGCCGCCGACGTCGCGGCGATGTGGCCCGTCCCGGGCGCCAAGGACGACAAGTACACCCAGGGCGTCACGGGCGTCTTGGCCGGTTCGGCGACGTACCCGGGGGCCGCGGTGCTGTGCACCGGTGCGGCGGTCGCCGCGACGTCCGGCATGGTGCGCTACGCGGGAAGCGCAGCGCAGCAGGTGATTTCGGCCTGGCCGGAGGTCATCGCCACCCCGAGTGTCGCTGCGGCCGGACGGGTGCAGGCCTGGGCCGTCGGACCCGGGTTGGGGACCGACGAAACCGGCGCGGCGGCCCTGTGGTTCGCGTTGGACACCGAACTGCCGGTGATCGTCGACGCCGACGGGCTGACCATCCTCGCCGCCCACCCGGACCTGGTCGCCGACCGCGCCGCACCAACGGTGTTGACGCCGCACGCGGGCGAATTCGAGAGGCTGGTGGGCTCGCCGCCCGGTGACGACCGTGTCGGCGCTACCCGCAGGCTCGCCGAGCGGCTCGGTGTCACCGTGCTGCTCAAGGGCAACGTCACCGTCATCGCGGAGCCCGGTGGACCGGTGTACCTGAACCCCGCGGGTCAATCGTGGGCGGCCACAGCCGGTTCCGGTGATGTGCTGTCGGGGATCATCGGCGCGCTGCTCGCATCGGGGCTGCCGCCGGCGCGGGCCGCGGCCGCGGGCGCATACGTCCACGCTCATGCCGCCAACCTGTCCGCCGCCGACCCCGGCCCACGCCCGGCGCCGACATCAGCATCACGCATTCTGGCCCACATCCGGGCCGCCATCGCCTCGCTATAACGAAAGGACTTGCCATGACGCGCAGAGCCACCCAAGGACAACAGATCACCCCGGCGTACACCTGCCGGATGGAGATGGCGCCCGTTCCGTCGTTGCGGTTGCCCGACGAGGCGATGGAGCCCGACGCCGCGTACCGATTCATCCACGACGAGCTCATGCTCGACGGCAGCTCGCGGCTGAACCTGGCGACGTTCGTCACCACCTGGATGGATCCCGAAGCCGAACAGCTGATGGCCGAGACGTTCGACAAGAACATGATCGACAAGGACGAGTATCCCGCGACCGCGGCGATCGAACAGCGCTGTGTGTGCATGGTGGCCGACCTGTTCCACGCCGAGGACCTGCGCGATGACGACCCGAACAGCGCCGTCGGTGTGTCGACCATCGGTTCCAGCGAGGCGGTCATGCTCGCCGGTCTGGCGATGAAGTGGCGGTGGCGGGAGAAGCTGGGTAAGGACTGGAAGGGCCGGACGCCGAATCTGGTGATGGGCGCCAACGTCCAGGTGGTGTGGGAGAAGTTCTGCCGCTACTTCGACGTCGAACCGCGCTACCTGCCGATGTCGCAGGACCGCTACGTCATCACCACCGAGCAGGTGCTGGACAACGTCGACGAGGACACCATCGGCGTGGTGGCCATCCTGGGCACCACCTACACCGGTGAACTGGAACCGATCGGCGAGATCTGCGCGGCGCTCTACAAGCTGTCCGCCGACGGGGGAGTGGACGTGCCGGTC
>CAZOIX010000691.1:0-3037 GCA_964579685.1 uncultured Mycobacterium sp. | reverse complement strand
CCCGCACCCCGCGGCGCTGGACGACGCGATTACGGTGCTCAACTGGGTGGCGGAGAATGCTGCGGAATTGGGGTTGGACGCCGGTCGGGTCGCGGTCGCCGGCAGTAGCGCCGGCGCCGCCCTGGCCGCTCGGCTCGCGCAGTGTGCCGCCGATGGCGGCGCACCTGCCGTCGCGTTCCAGCTGCTGCATCAGCCCGTGCTCGATGACAGGCCGACACCGTCGAAGGACGAATTCCTCACCACACCAGGCTTCGACGGCCCCGCCGTCGTGCAGATGTGGCGGCACTATGTCGGCGACGGTGCCGTCTCCGTCGACGCCGCGCCTGGCCGCACCCCCGAATTAGCCGGTGTCGCAAGCGCGTTGATCACCTGTTCAGAACTCGCCCCGCTGCGCGATGAAGCCATCGACTACGCCTTGCGACTGATGTGGGCGGGAGTTGCCACCGAACTGCATGTGTTCCCCGGCACCTGCCACGGGTTCGACTCCCTTGACCCGGACTGGGAGACGAGCCAGCGATTGTTCGAACTGCAGGGAGCGGCGTTACGAAGGGCGTTCTCGCGAACGTGAACCGGGGCGGCTACGGTGCTCCGAGCTCTCTCGCGACGGCCGCATGGTAGGCGTCGATGTGCGCGGGGTTGACCATACGAAAGAAGCCGTCGGTCATCGGGGAGTGACGGTAGGCCTCGATGGTCATCGTCCTGCCGAAGAGCGTGACGCCATCGCCGGGCCGGGTGAAGTGGTACTCGATCGTCATCCGTCCCTCGAGCCCGCCGTGGCCCTGACTGTCGTGCCCCAGGCGTCCGACTGAACTGAACACGAAAAGGCTGGGCCGCACGGCCATCGCCAGCTGCCAGGTGAAGACGCGGTCCTTCGTGGGATCGGGGTGGGCCTCGTCCCAGGCGTCGCCGACCTGCAGCGGCAACCGGTCGGGGAGATTGCGGATATCGGGACCGCCCGGATATGTCCTGGTCCAGTTGGCGGGGTTGGTCACGAAGTCGTAGATCACCTCGGGCGGCTGGCTGAACGCCGTTTCCGAGCGTGTGGTGACGATGCCCACGGTCATGCTCCTTCGGTTCTACAGCTCGCTGATTCCCAAGAACAGCAAGGCGATTCCGACCGCCACGAGAATGACGGCCGTGACGAGTCCACTGCGCCGGTGCAGCCACTCCTTGAAACGGGTGAGTTGATCGTCGGCCCGGGCACCGACTGCGGCGTATGCGAGCACGGGAATGGCGACCGTCGAACTCGCGACGACGGCGTAGTACACGACGGCGCCACCTGCCGCCCCGACACCGGAACCCGCGGTCCCGATGAGCAACCCGGCTGCAGCGGTGGCGGCCAGCATCTTCGGATTCGACACCACGAGCAGCATCCCGATCGCCGAGGCACCGATGGGGGTGAGGTGGGTGAGCCTGGCCAGCCACGGCGGTTCCTGGGTCATCCGGTCGCGCCGCAGCCACACCCATGCGCCGAGCACCAGGAGAACGACGCCGAGGGCGATCAGCACACGCGGCGAGACGGGCCGGTTGAGACCGCTCATCAGCCGCGGGGCCTGCAGGAATGCGACGGTCACGGCGGCAAGGGCAAGCAGTCGGCCCGCCAGAAACGCCCAGCCGTTGGCCCTGGCGCGATCGGTGTGGAGGACCAGAAAGATGGCGACGATGATCGAGAACGGCGATATCGCGACCACCATCGCCGGTGCCAGGAGTTGGCTCAAGACTGACCACATCAGACGTGACTTTACAGATCAATCAGAAAGTGTCACGCTCGGTGAGTGGACTTCTCCCGCGTCGAATTGTCTGCCGACGACCAGGCCTTCCAGGACGAACTCCGGGCACTGCTGAAGACCCTGGTGACCGATGAGGTCATCCGGCGGGATCGCGAGAGCGGCGAGAACTTCGACGAAGGCGTTCATCTCGCGCTCGGTGCGGCCGGCTATCTGTCGGCCGAGTTCCACGATGAGGCCGACGGCGGCTTCAGCCGGCTACGACGGCGGCTCTGGAATCTTGAGCTCGGCCGCGCCCACACACCGTGGTTCCATTGGGGCACGACGGCGATGGTCGCCCGGGCGGTGCGGCAGTTCGGCTCGCAGGCGCTCAAGGACGAGGTGATGGAGCGGGCATTGTCGGGGCGAATCCGGCTGTGCCTGGGCTACACCGAGCCTGAAGGCGGATCCGACGTGGCGACCTGCAAGACGCGTGCGGTGCGTGACGGTGATGGCTGGGTCATCAACGGCTCGAAGATGTTCACGTCCAATGCGCAGAACGCCTCCTACGTATTCCTGATCACCAACACCGATCCGTCCGCGCCGAAACATCAGAGCCTGACGATGTTTCTCGTGCCGTTGGACTCGCCGGGCGTCGAGATCCAACCGCTGCGCACCATCGACGGCGACCGCACCAACATCACGTACTACAGCGACGTGCGCGTCGACGACAGGTACCGCATCGGAGAGGTGAACGGAGGGTGGACCGTGCTGCGTGATGCGCTCAACGACGAGCACGGCACCGTCGAACGCGGAGCCGACGGTCTGCAGAAGGTGGCGGCGATGGCCGAGCATCTCGTGTTGCTCGCCGAAGCGATAGACAAGGTTGCCGCGCTGGTTCCGGACGACGACGCGGTGAAATACCGGTTGGGACGCGGCATCGCCCGGATGGAAGCGGCGATGAGCACGCCGGACATGTTAGGCCGGTTGGCGAACGCGCAGAACATGCGCGATGTGTCGCTGGAGCTGATGGACATCCAGGGCGCGGTCTCGACCCTTCCGGTGGATGCCCACGGAGCCCAGGCCGACGGGGGAGCAGAGTACGTGTTCCGGCTGGCGGGTCCCACCGGAATCTACGGCGGCACACTCGAAGTCTTCCGCAATATGATCGCCCAGCACGCGCTCGGCCTCGGTCGGCCCGCATACGCGCCGCCGGTGAAGCAGCGGCCGCTGGCGCTGAGCCTGCTGAAGCTGGCGAGGCCCCACCAGTGGTCCAAGGGGATCTTCGTGCTGGCCGGCCCGATCTATGGCGCTGCGGACCTGCTGGGCAG
>CAZOIX010000690.1:0-3039 GCA_964579685.1 uncultured Mycobacterium sp. | reverse complement strand
CTGCCGCCCAGCGGATTCGGGTCGCCGCGTTGCGGCGCTCGACCTCACGCAGGGCGCCGTGTTCGGTCATCCAACCCCGGTGCTTGGCGGTTTCGTCGAGGAGCTCAGCGACTCCGTCGCCTGTGGCTGCCGTCGTCTTCAGAATCGGGACGTTCCAATCCCCCCCCTGCCGGTGGGCCAACCGGATCGACTCTCGCAGCTGTTTGACCGTCAGGTCGGCACCCGGGCGGTCGGCTTTGTTGACGACGTGGATGTCGGCGATCTCGATGAGGCCCGCTTTGATCGCCTGAATGTCGTCGCCGAGCCCAGGGACGCTGACCACCAGCACGGAGTGGGCAACACTGATCACGTCGACTTCTGACTGACCCACGCCGACGGTTTCGAGAATGACCACGTCATAGCCCGCGGCGTCCAACAACACGATGCCGTCGAGGACGGCCCGGGACAGCCCGCCGGTGGCGCCGCGCGACGCCATGGACCTGATGAAGACGTTCTCGCGTCCGGCGAGTTCGGTCATTCGGATGCGGTCACCGAGGATCGCGCCCCCCGAATACGCGCTAGATGGGTCGACGGCCAGGATCGCCACTTTGGCGCCCCGCTCGACGTACTCGTGCCCCATCTGGGTGACCAGAGTGCTCTTGCCACTACCGGCGGGGCCAGTGACGCCGACGACGTGTGCGCGCCCGCTGTCCTTCCAGATCTCCGCCAGCAGTTCCGTGGCGACGCCGGAGCGACTCTCGACGAGAGTGAGTCCGCGAGCGAGGGAAACATGGGAGCCCGCGCGGATGCGGTCGGCGAGGTCGGTCACGGGTGACGCGGTGGCAATCACTGCGCTTCTTTCTCGAGCGAGTCGAAGAGCTTGCGGTCGTCGATCACGCGCCGGGCCTTGAAGTCGGTGCGCTCGAACGTCGCTGGGGCGACGGCGACCACCTTGGCGCCGACACCCAATACGGTCCGCAGGTTCGCGCCCACCTTCTTCACCCATACGTCTTGGGTCACGGTCGTACGTTGGGCATCGAATTCGACCTGCACCAGCAGCTCGTCCATCGTGCCCTCGCGGGTGATGACGATGCGGTGCTCACCGCCGTAGCCCTCGGCGCTCATCACCACGTCGTCGATCGCGCTCGGTTGGATGTTCTCGCCGCGTATCTGGAACATGTCGTCGATGCGGCCGTAGACGCCCTTCGGCAGGAACGGGTACGTCCGACCGCGGGAGGCGTCAGGTGCTTCCCAGCGCGTCAGGTCATTGGATAGCAGCCGGATCATCGGCTGCGAGGTGCGCTCGAGTGTGGTGTAGACGGGCGTTCCCTCGCTGCCATACGGAACGCGCTTCGTGGTTGCCGGGTCGCACACTTCGGTGTATACGAGGTCCTGCCAGGTGAACACGCCGGGTTCGTTCGACGCGGCACCGAGCGACATCCATGGCGCGACCTCGGCCATGCTGCCCGAGTCGTACACCTCGACGTCGAAGGCGTCGATGATGCGCTGCCGGATGGCGGGCACGCTCGCGCCGGGCTCACCTGAGAAGAACATTTTGCGCAGCCCCAGCCTGCGCGGGTCAATGTCGTTCTCGACGGCGACCTCTGCGAGACGCAACGCGTATGACGGGGTGCCGTAGAAGACTGTCGCCGACATTTGGCGCATCCACTGCAGCGTCCGCAGGCTCTGTCCGGCGACGCCGGCTCCGAACGGGAACACTGCGGCGCCGAGTCGCTCGGCGCCGCTATAGGCCCCCCACGACCCCCAGTACTGAGTCAGCGGTGAGCCGATCAGCACCACGTCCTCTGGGCGGATGCCCATAGCCCACATGACCCGGGCGTGGGCATTGGCGACCGAGACCCAGTCGAGCTGGTTGATACCGAAGGTGGTCGGTCGGCCGGTCGTGCCCGAGGTGCCTTTGATGTGTGTGACGTCAATGGGGTCGACGCATAGGTAGCTGCCGTAAGGCTGGTACTCCGCCTGATCGAGCCGAAGCTCTTCCTTCCTGATCACCGGAACGTGCTCGAAGGCCTCCAGCGAGGTGATGTCGCCTGGCTCCAGACCCGCCTGCGACCACTTCTTGCGGTAAAAGGGGGCGCGCTCCCATGCGTACGCCATCAATTGTCGGATGCGCTCGAGGATCGCCTCATCGCGTAGCTCCGGGTCCATGGTTTCGCGGACTGGGAACCAGTGCGCTTGCCCGAGTGGGGGCCGATAGTCCGCGTCATAGCGGGGCGGCCACTCCCACGATTCCATCTCCGCCATCAGGAATTGGCTTCCACGCGAGCGCAGGCCATGATGGTTTCGACGATCTTCTCGGGCGTGGTGTCCTGGCCGAGCACCGCGGCAACTCCCATCTTCTGCAGTTCAATCTCGTCTTCGTCGGGCATCACACCACCGGCGACGATGCTGAACCGCGGCTTCTCCTCCATTCCCTCGAGGATCTCGAAGATTTTGGTGAAGATCGGCATGTGTGCCCCCGACAGCAGGCTGACGCCGAGCACGTCGACGTCTTCCTGGGTGGCCGCCTCGATGACCTGCGCGGGGCTGCGATGCAGCCCGGTGTAAATGACCTCCATACCCGCGTCGCGCAGGGTGCGCGCCACGACCTTGACTCCCCGGTCGTGTCCGTCGAGCCCGATCTTGGCGAGCATTACGCGGACGGGAAGCGTCGACGGTTGGTTCATTGACATTGCCTATTCTGTGGGATGACCAAACTGTGGTTAGACCATAGATGAGGCAGCGGGGGCGCGCAACACCCGTATGCCATACGGTCGCACAAGCGCCGCCACTTCGTCAGGCGTCACCGTTGGCCCAGAACGGTATCGAGCATGTGGTATGACGACAGCGAGGATCGGTTCGCATCGCGAGCGATCAGCACAGTGTTATCGTCGGGGCTGTCCGCTCACGGACCGCGGGACGTGGTGATGTGACGTCGCCGCCGGTCAGCGGCTGCTGAGCGCCGGACTCAACGCAGTTGCGGGCGGTCGCTCGGCGCCCGGCCGGGGAGCAGTCACGTCCAACGCCGCGACTGCTCCGATCACGGTGATCGCTGGCGGA
>CAZOIX010000689.1:0-3042 GCA_964579685.1 uncultured Mycobacterium sp. | reverse complement strand
GGTCACGGAAGCCGACCTGGTCGGATTCGGGGATACCGAGGAGCATGCCGATGACACGCATCGGCATCATCGCGGCGAGCTCGGCGACGATGTCGAAACCGTCCGAACCCACCAGCGGGTCAAGGCAATTGATGCAATAGCTGCGGATTTGGTCCTCGATCTCGGCCATTCGTCGTGGGGTGAACACCCGGGACATCAAGCCCCGCAACATGGTATGGATCGGCGGGTCCTCGAACATCATCACGCCCTTGGGCATATCGAAGTCAGACTTCATCAGTTCGAGGATGTCGCTGCGTTGGTTCGAGAAGGTTTCCCAGTTGTTGAGGGCCTTTTCGACGTCGACGTAGCGGGACAGTGCCCAGAAGTCGTAACGCTCGTTGTAATACAGCGGCGCCTCATCGCGCAGACGCGCATAGGTCGGGTACGGCCGCGCCACGATGTCGACGTCATAGGGGTCGTAATACACCTGGGTGTCATTCGTCGTCGTCACGTGAAATTCCTTATTTCAGTAGGCTGCCAGCGTCGACGGGCAGGGTGACACCGGTGATGTAGCGGGCTTCGTCGGATGCCAGGAACAGCACCGCGTTGCTGATGTCGACGGGCTCGACCCACGGGATGGGGAGGAAGTGGAACGACTGGCAGAGGTGCAAGATCGTCGGGTCCCGGATTCTCTAGATCAGGCCGAAACAGCCGGTAGGTCGACTCGTTCATCAGAAGTGGTGTGCACACATGCGTCGGATGCACGGTGTTGACGCGAATGTTCTTGGCGCCCAGTTCCACTGCGAACGTCCGCATCAGGCCGACGACTCCATGTTTCGCGGCGACGTAGTGACCGACCTGCGGATAGGCCTTGGTGCCGCCGACCGAGCTGGTGATGATCACCGAGCCGCCGCCCCCGGCGAGCAGGTGGGGAACACCGGCCTTGACCGTCTTCCACACACCCCCGAGGTTGATGTCGATGGTCTCGTCCCAGATGTCCTCACGCATCTTGTGCAACTTGACACCCGTGGTGCCGATGCCGGCGTTGGCCACGACGATGTCGAGCCTGCCGAGTTGTTCGACCCCGCTGTCGACCGCGGCCTTCAGGGCGTCGTAGTCGCGGACGTCGACCTCGGCGGTGACGATGCGCCGGTCCAGGTTCTTCACCATGTCGGCGGTCTCGGCGAGATCCTCGGGCGTGGCCGCCGGCGCGGTCGAGTCGTCGAACCCTCGGCAGATGTCGATCGCGATGATGTCGGCACCCTCGGCGGCCAGTCGCACCGCGTGACTGCGCCCCTGCCCGCGCGCCGCTCCGGTGATGAACGCGACCTTGCCTGCTACCCGACCGGTCATCCAGGGCTCCTCGTGCTGGTCGATCTTGTTGGGCGATCGCCCAACATCTAGACTGCGGCCATGTCTAGCAGCACCGATGGCGAACGGTCAAGAGGTGGGCGCGCAT
The DNA here is from genome assembly GCA_964579685.1 of uncultured Mycobacterium sp. GTDB lineage: Bacteria > Actinomycetota > Actinomycetes > Mycobacteriales > Mycobacteriaceae > Mycobacterium. The sequence continues at coordinate 1,604 of CAZOIX010000689.1, read as the reverse complement.
CGGCCACCCGCGATGCGCTGATCCGCGCGACTGCCCAGGTGATGCTCGAGGAGGGCTACGCCGCGGCGACGTCGCGCCGGGTGGCGGCGAAGGCCGGCGTGAAGCCCGCCCTGGTGCACTACTACTTCCCGAGCATGGACGATCTATTCCTCGCAGTGCTGCGAGACGGTGCGGAAACGAACCTGGCCCGGCAGCGCCAGGCGTTGACCGACGACGATCCACTGCACGCGCTGTGGCGCCTCAACAGCACCCACGGCGCCCGCCTGTTCATGGAGTTCATGGCGCTGGCCAATCACCGCAAGGCCATCCGCAGCGAGATCGCCGCCTATGCGGAGCGTTTCGGTGATGCGGAGACCGATGCCGTGGCCCTGGCGATGCGCGCGCACGGCGTCGACGTATCGGCGTTTCCGCCCGTGGTGATGTCTATGATCGTGACCAGCCTGGCGCGGATCGTGCTCCTGGAACGTGGACTCGGTATCACCCGTGGTCATGACGAGGCCGAAGCCTTCGTCAAGCGCTACCTTGAACGCTTCGAACTGCCCTCGCCACGCTCGGAGTCGTGACCCAACCCACTGGTCACGCAGGTAGTGAGCAGCAGCACAAAAACTTGAGATAACCTGTGGCGAATGAGAACTTATACGGGCTAAGTTACGCACGTCTGCTTCAGAGTGTCTGATACGAAACTAGAGGGTGCATATATGGGTGGCACGGGCCGGGGACCGTCGGCATGATCGGCCTCGCCAAAAAGATCTGGATTCCGCTCGTCATCCTCATCGTGGTGGTCGTCGCGGGGTTCACCGTCAGCCGCATCCGCACCTTTTTCGGCGCCGACGGCATCATCCACACCCCGAAGGTCTTCGCCGACGACCCTGAACCGTTCGACCCCAAGGTCGTGAAATACGAGATCTTCGGTTCGGGCACCTATGCCGACATCAACTATCTGGATCTGGATGCCAAGCCGCAGCGCATCGATGGCGCCGGCCTGCCCTGGTCGCTGACCTTGCAGACCACCGCGCCGTCGGCGGCGCCGAATATCGTCGCCCAGGGTGACGGGTCCTCGATCACCTGCCGGATCACCGTCGACGACGAAATCAAGGACGAGAGAACCTCCACCGGCCTGAACGCTCAAACTTTCTGCTTCGTAAAGTCCGCATGAGTATCCCGACGAGCGAAGCACCCACCGAAGCGTTCCCGCCCGCCGAACCCGCTGCGAGGCCCTTCATCCCGCGGATGATCCGCGCACTGGCCATCCCGATCATCCTCATCTGGATCGCAGTGATCGCCGTGCTGAATGTGACTGTGCCGCAGCTGGAAACGGTCGGGCAGATGCGTGCGGTATCGATGAGCCCGGACTCCGCGCCGTCGATGATCGCGATGAAACGCGTCGGCAAGGTGTTCGAGGAGTTCAATTCCGACAGCTCGGCCATGATCGTGCTGGAGGGCGAGCAGCCGCTCGGCGACGACACGCGTGCGTTCTACGGGGAGATGATCCGCAAGCTCGAAGCGGACACCAAGCACGTCCAGAGCGTTCAGGACTTCTGGAGCGATCCGCTGACCGCCGCGGGCGCCCAGAGCAACGACGGCAAGGCCGCCTACGTGCAGGT
>CAZOIX010000688.1:0-3044 GCA_964579685.1 uncultured Mycobacterium sp. | reverse complement strand
CACCAGAACGATCCGAATCCGTGCAGCAGGATGACCAGGGGCCGTTCGGTGACAGGAGCGGACGAGTCTTGGTTCGCTTCTACCACGTGGAAGCGAATTCCGTTGGCGTGCACCTCGAGATGACGCCACGGACCGCCGATGCGCACGACCGACGGGTCGGGCGGCATTACCAGCCTGAGGGGTCGGCGGTCGAGGCAGGCTTGCCCTGCTTGCCTTGGTCGGTCGATTCGAGCGCCGCGGCCTTGTCATGGCCCGGCGTCAGTGCCTCGGGTAGCTCCCTGACTGATTCGATGGTCTTCTGCGGTCCCCTGATCCGGCGCACCTTGAGGTAGCCGAGCAGACCGAAGATCGCGGTCACCACGACCATGACCCCGAACACGATCAGGAACGCCGCCCATCGCCATATCCAGGTGTCGAGCAGCTCGGCGGCGAAGAAGAAGAAAAAGAAGGTGGAGTAGAACAACACCACCAGGGCGAGGATGAAATAGACGCTGCCGGTGAGACCCTTCTTGACGTCGCGGGTGATCTCGGCCTTGGCCAGCTCCACCTCGGCGCGCACCAGCGTGGACACCTGCGCGGTGGCGTCCTTGACGAGATCACCGATGGACGGGTCGGGGTTGGGAGCGTGCGGGTCGACCAGTGGTATCGAGGTCACGGTGGTCGGCACGCCATTCCTGCGATCACTCACGGACTGTTCCTCCCGCATCAGATATCGGTCTGCGGTTCATGTTGCCATGTGGCGTGCCGGTAAACGATTCCGGCCGACGTTAGACTGACGAGGTCCAATGGAACGCAGGTCGGGCGTGTCGAGGAGGTCTCCCAGTTGAGGTGCAGCGGCCGCTGCCTGCGGATTCCTGTAGTCATCGCGACCCTGATCGCGCTGCTGGTGTCGACGTCCGCGCTCGCTCACGCCCAGGATCCCATCGCGTTGGGTGGGGGTTCGGGCCTGGTCATCAACGACGAGACGTTGTGCACGCTGACGGCGATCGGCAACGACAATCGGGGAAACCTGATCGGGTTCACGTCTGCACATTGCGGAGGTCCCGGCGCGAAGGTGGCGGCAGAGGGCGCCGAAAACGCCGGCGTCCTCGGCACGATGGTGGCCGGTAACGATGCCCTCGACTACGCGGTCATCCAGTTCGACCCCCAAAAGGTGCGCCCGGTCAACAACGTCGACGGATTCCAGATCGACGGGCTGGGCCCCGACCCTGTGGCGGGCGACATCGCCTGCAAACAGGGCCGCAGCACCGGGTACTCATGCGGTGTCACATGGGGACCAGGCGAGCAGCCCGGCACCTTCATCAACCAGGTGTGCGGTGGGCCTGGCGACTCTGGCGCCCCGGTCACGGTCAACAACCGGCTCGTCGGCATGATTCACGGGGCGTTCTCCGAGCAACTGCCGTCGTGCATCGTCAAGTACATCCCGCTGCACACACCCGCGGTGAACATGTCGTTCAACACGCAACTGGCCGACATCACCGCGAAGAACCGACCGGGCTCTGGCTTCGTCCCGGTCGGTGCCGCCGCCTGACTACTTGCTACCGGTAGTCGATGACGACGCGGCCGTCGATCTGGCCGCGCTGCATCCGATCGAACACATCGTTGACCTCGTCGAGGCCTGCGCTGGTCACCGTCGGATGGATCAGGCCGCGTGCGTAGAAGTCGAGTGCTTCCGCCATGTCCTGGCGCGTGCCGACGATCGAGCCCCGAATCGTGAGCCCCTTTAGGACGATGTCGAAGATCGGCGCTGGAAAGTCGCCGGGGGGAAGACCGTTGAAGACGATGGTGCCGCCCCGGCGCGTCAGGCCGATCGCCTGTCCGAACGCCTGCGGATGCACCGCCGTCACCAGTACGCCATGCACGACACCCGTCGCGCGCTGCACCTCCGCGATCACGTCCTGGGTCCTGGCGTTGACGGTGACCTCGGCGCCGAGGCGTTGCGCGAGTGCGAGCTTCGCGTCGTCGATGTCCACCGCGACCACTCGAAGACCCATCGCGCGGGCGTACTGCACAGCGATGTGGCCGAGGCCGCCGATACCCGAGATCGCGACCCACTGACCGGGCCGGGTGTCGGTGACCTTCAGTCCCTTGTAGACGGTCACACCGGCGCACAGAATGGGTGCGACCTCGAGTGGATCGGCGTTGTCCGGGATGCGTGCCGCAAAGGCGGCGTTCACCACCATGTAGGTGCCGAAGCTACCGTCGACCGAGTAGCCGCCGTTGCGCTGGCTCTCGCACAGCGTCTCCCACCCGGTACGGCAGTATTCGCAGCTGCCGCACGCCGACCACAGCCACGCGTTGCCCACCTTGTCGCCGATGCTGAGGTCTTCCACGCCCTCGCCGACTGCGACGACGGTGCCGTATCCCTCATGGCCGGGGATGAACGGGGGAGCAGGCTTCACGGGCCAGTCACCATGTGCCGCATGCAAATCGGTGTGACAGACGCCCGACGTCTCCAGCTTGACCAGGGCTTCGCCGTAACCAGGGACGGGCAGGGCGATCTCGGTGATCTCCAACGGCGCACCGAATTCGGTGACCACCGCAGCGCGCATGGTCTCGACGCCGGTGTCGGGGGTCAGGCCGTTGTCCAGTGTTTGTGTCATGGTCGTACTCCTTGTGATGTGTGGTGGATTTGGTGGTTGTTCTGGGGCTCAGAAGAATCCGACAGCCTTGTCGCTGTAGGACACCAGCAGGTTCTTGGTCTGCTGGTAGTGGTCGAGCATCATCAGGTGGTTCTCGCGTCCGATGCCGGACTGCTTGTAGCCGCCGAACGCCGCATGCGCGGGATAGGCGTGGTAGCAGTTGGTCCACACCCGGCCCGCCTTGATATCGCGTCCGGCGCGGTAGGCGGTGTTGCCGTCGCGTGACCACACACCCGCACCGAGCCCGTAGAGCGTGTCGTTGGCGATACCGATCGCATCGTCGTAGTCCTTGAACGACGTCACCGCGACGACGGGCCCGAAGATCTCCTCCTGGAAGATCCGCATCCTGTTGTTGCCCTCGAAGATCGTGGGCTGAACGTAGTAGCCGCCATTGAGGTCGCC
>CAZOIX010000687.1:0-3048 GCA_964579685.1 uncultured Mycobacterium sp. | reverse complement strand
GCTGACGACGGCCACCGTGTCGTTCGCCATCGAACTGCCCGGCCCCGAGCACGGCACGCGGTCGCCGATGCCGGATGACCCGGCCGTCCTGGCGCCGACCGGCCCGGCGGGACCTGCGCCGTCGATGCCACTCGACGAGCTCGACATCAGAATCGCCGACGAGGGCACCGGTGACGACTTCGTCCGCCGATTCTGGTGGCGGACAACGGCGACGCTGCCCGACGATCCGGTGGTGCACACGTTGATCGCGGTGTTCGTGACCGACGTCTACATGATCGACCCGGCGCTGCAGGTGCACGGGCACTCGATGAAGGCGCGCACCCATCGCAGCGGCACCACTGACTCGTCGATCTGGTTTCACCGCACCGTGCGTGCCGACGAATGGAACCTGCTGGAGACAACGTCACCCGCCGCCGCACGGGGCCGTGGTGTGGTGACCGGCAGCCTGATCCGAGCCGACGGTGTCGTCGCCGCGACGCTGGCGCAGGAAGGCCTGATCGCCGATCGGGAACCGCCGCCGTCCGACTAGCGACAGACCGGGTCATCGTCGTCGGGTTCTGCGAGCATTCGTTGAGGGTGGTGGTAATTGTTCGTGCGGGCCCGCCCGCCGTCGAGGAGCGGGGGAGGAATCCACTCGACGGTGCCGTCCTTGCACACCGTCACCTGCCACCCGTTCTCTGCCAGCCTGTTGTGGGGTCCGCACGCGAAGACTTCTTCGTCGATGTTCGACTGTCCGTCGCGCACCCATGACCTGACGTGATGGACCTGACTTCCGTAACCAGGCACCGGACAGCCCGGGAACGTGCATCCCCGGTCGCGCTGGTGGAGTACAAGTCGTTGACCCGGTGAGGCGATGCGTTTCGACCGCCCGAAGTACAACGGCACCGCCCGGCATTCGTCGGCATAGATGGCCAGATAGTGATGAGAATGCGAGGCCATCCGGATCACATCGGACATCGGAAGCAGGCTGCCGCCTCCCGTGACCGCCCATCCGCAACCGGATTCCAGCTCTTTGAGGGTGGTTGACACGATGATGGTGACCGGCAGCCCATTGTGGCGGCCCAACTCGCCTGATGAGAGTGCGTTTCGGCCGATCGCGATGAACGCGTCGTGTAAACGCTGGCCCGCGGAGCGGGCGTCGCCATCAATCTGCGCTTGCGACGGAGTTCCCGATACACAGGGTGCCTCGTCTTCAGGATTGCACATTCCCGGAGCGGCCCACTTGGCCAAGATCGCCTCCAGCGTCGCCCGCGCTTGCGGGTCCAGCAGGCCCGTGATCGGAGTCATCCCGTCGGATGCCTGCCTACCGATGTTGAGGTGGCGCCGCCGCGCCCGCTCGGCGTCGTCGGGTTCGGGTCCGTCTTGATCGATCAGCGCCGCGAGCCTGTCGGCGACCTTGCGCAACTCATCGGGACCCAATCCGATGGCGGACCGGACCAACGTGCGTTCGGCTTGCCCACGGGTGGTGACATCAACCCACATCGGTAGCTTGTCCATGAACATACGGATGATGCGGTCGTGCTCGTCGCCGATCGTCCCCGCGGATTGGGCGGCGGCCGTTCCTGCCAGCACGGGGTCGAGGGGTTCACCCGACAGCGCGATACGCGGGCCCAACTGTTGCGCGTCGGACAACCGCCGCCGAGCCTCGTTACGTGAGATCCGCAGTCGCTCCGTCAACACGTCCCGCAGGCAGGTCGCTCCTAGTTCCGCGGGCGAGATCTCAGCCGCCAATCGAGCCACGATGCGGTGGGACTGAGCCGGCAATTGTCGGGACAGTTCCTCCAATTCGGTCAATGCTTCGAGCAATTCACGGTGGGTCAACGCATCGATCGACATACCCGCCAGCGCGTCATGGGCGGCGCGCAGAGCGCCCATCGCCACCTGCACCGGAGTCGCCAACATGCTTCGAACATACATTCGACCACCGACAGGCCCGGCCCACGATGTGACAACTGAAACCAAAGTGACAGAAGAGTTTTCAGCTCTGTCGCACGGCGCTCTTGCTGGACGTCGCCGAACCCATCGAACCGAGACGGCCGCGAAGCCGGCGGCGTACCGCCGTCACCAGATAGGTGAGCAAGATGCCCACGGCGAGTGAGGTGAGGACACCGACGGCGGGATGGCCGTCGAACAGCGCGTACACCTGGTAGTGGACGAGGTAGGTGTACAGCGACGCCTCCGCGAGCACGCCGACCACCACCGTCAGCGCTGACGGGCACCGTAATGTCGGCAGCCAGATGAGCAGGAGGAGGCCACTCATCACCATCACGTCGCGCAGCGTCGTGTCGAAGTAGCCGTACAGGCTCACGACCAGGGCAACGGACAGCGCCACGCGCTGCAGCGTCGTCGTCGCCTTCGCCGCGGCCCAGCCGATCGCGAAGAACCAGAACGCCAGCATGGTGAACCAGGCATCGCGGCCGAGATTGAGCCCGAGGATGTCGTACCGCAGCGCCAATCCGATGACCAGGAATACCACGGCGACAGTGAACGGACGGCGGCGTTCGAGCCGATCCATGACCGGTGTCCAGAACACCAGGGCCAGCACCACCAGCGTCCACACCAACACCTCGACGAACCACAACCGGCCCGCGGTCATGCTGTCGTGCGGACCGAGAAACTTGTTGGCCAACAACAGATTGGTCCAGGTGTAGTCGCGGGTCAGTACCAGCGCGATCATCACCCACAGCACCGACGGCACCGCGATCCACGCGATGGTGTTGCCCAGATGCCGCACCCGGTCGTTGCGCGAAACCGGTGTGAGGCAGAACCGGCCGAAGTTGTACCCGGAGACGCCCAGCAGGATATGAGCGCCTCCCCAGAGTTCGAACAACTCGGCATGCGATCCGACGATGAGCACGATCGCCGCGGCGCGAAGCGCGACGCTGGTTTCCAGCGTCGCCAGCCAACTGCGACGCACCGGCTTCGAGAAGCGTTCCAGCTGCCGGATGGGCATGCGTTGCCAATCCGGGGGCAGCGCTCCGATGGCCCGCTCCAACCGCACCGTCATGGTGACGTACGACAGCGAGTTGCCGCCGAGGTCGTCGAAGC
>CAZOIX010000686.1:0-3049 GCA_964579685.1 uncultured Mycobacterium sp. | reverse complement strand
GTCGACTACGACGTGGTCCCACCCGCCCCCGGCCGCAAGCTCGCCGACTTCGTGCAGGCCGAGCACTTCCTGAATGCCGGGCAGCGCTGAAAGTTCTTCCGGAGCAACGGCTCCCAGATCGGATTCTCCGAATTTGCCCGCCAGCAGGCCGGCGATGTCGCGCCAATGGGTTTCCAGCAGCGCCAGCGTGTCGAGCGCCAGTGCGTCGAGGAACCCGCCGCCGGCCTCCGGCCCGCTGTCGAGGTCGGCGAGTACCCGGGTGGGTTCACGGCGCCCCGTCGGGACGACCGGTGTGCCGAGCACATCCCCGATCGAGTGCGCCTGGTCGGTCGACACGAGCAGCACGCGCATGCCCGCACGCGCGTCGCGTACCGCGGTGGCCGTCGCCAACGTCGACTTTCCTACGCCGCCCTTACCGACGAAAAGGCTGATCCGGGCCGTAGTCGGGAGATCACTCAGCCTCGGCTCGTTTCTTGAGGTCCTTCAACGCGGTGTCCGTGAGACGCCGTTCAGCCTTCCGTTTCAACAGGCCGATCATGGGGATGATCAGGTCGACCGACAGCTCGTAGGTGACGTCGGTTCCGGACCCCTTGGGCGACAGCCGATATGCGCCGTCGAGGGCCTTCAGCAGCGAACTGGACACCAGTGTCCATTCCACAGAACCGCGGTCGACCTGCTTCCAGTCGTAGGCCAGCACCATCGTGTCTTTGAGGACGGCGGCATCGAGCACCAGGCGCGCCGTCTTCGGATAACCCTCCGGACCCGCTTCGAGGACCTCACAATCCTGGTACTCGTTGACCCATTCGGGATAGGACGCGATGTCGGCGATCACACCCATGACCGTCTCAGGGTCGGCATCGATGTAGATGGTCTGCGCCGTCTTGTCCGCCACTGCCTTCTTCCCCGTCTATATCTGCCGATGGCAGAAAATCTACCCCGCTGCGCTGCCGCGGGCCCAAGGTCTCACGCCAGCCGCGACACACCCACCGGGCGCGTCGCCTCCAGGCGCCGCTTGACCTCGAAGGCCATGTTCTTGCCCGCCACCCGCCGCTGATGGTTCATCTTGGCCAGGTTCATCTTGGCCAGCTCCCACGCCGCCGCCCCGGATGGTTCGGCATGCAGAAAGTAATGCAGGATCACCCCGTCAAGGACGGGTTGCAGCCAGATCTCCATCGTCCCGGTGAGCGACCCGGTCACCGTCCACCGGTGCCCGACCTCACCACGGTCCTCGACCACCGTCAACCGCAGGTCGGGCCACCAGCGCCGCCAGTTTGCGGGATCCCCGACGGCCCTGCCCACGTCGACCGGGTCGGCGGCGACGAACGTCTCGTCCGCGATCTGGATGCTGTTCATGCCGCATACCTTTACACATGCTCCGACCGCCGCCCAAGGTGGCCGACTACCCTGGTGAGCGGCAAAGCCGCTAGTCGAGAGGCCACGATCGTGCGTGAGTTCAGTGTGCCCGCCTCCTTCACCGTGGGCGAGCACGACAACGTCGTCAGCTCCGTGTTCAGCCACGAGCGCGACAACCCCGACCATGTGATCTTCCAGCGGCTGGTGGACGGCGTCTGGACCGATGTCACGTGCAAGGAGGCCGCGGAGCAGATCCGCTCAACGGCCCTGGGGCTGATCGCCGAGGGGGTGGCACCCGGCGATCGCGTCGCCCTCCTGTCCGCGACGCGCTACGAATGGCCGATCCTGGACTACGCCATTCTGGCCGTCGGCGCGGTGACCGTCCCCATCTACGAGACGTCGTCGCCGGAACAGGTGCGCTGGGTACTCGAGGACTCCGGCGCCGTGTTGGCGTTCGTCGAGATCGAGGCCCACGCACTGATGGTCAAGGCGCTTCTCGACGAGTTGCCCGCACTGCGCAAGGTGGCCGTCATCGAATCGGCCGCGCCGTCGGCCATCGACGCGCTGGCCGACGCGGGCGCATCGGTGGACCGCAAACAGCTCGACGAGCGGTTGGCGGGAATCCGCTCCGCCAACCCGGCCACATTGATCTACACCTCCGGCACCACCGGCCGCCCCAAGGGCTGCCAGCTGACCCATTCCAACCTGTTGTACGAGACGCGTGGTGCGTCGGACTCCTTCCCGAGCCTGCTGCGCAAGGGCGAACGACTGCTGGTGTTCCTGCCGCTGGCCCATGTCCTCGCACGCGCGCTGTCCATGACCGCCTTCGCGAACGGTGTCACGATCGGCTACACGAGCGACATCAAGAATCTGGTACCGATGTTCGGACTGTTCAAGCCGACGGTCATCGTGTCCGTCCCACGCGTCTTCGAAAAGGTGTACAACACCGCGGAGTTGAACGCCCAGGACTCAGGGAAGGGCGCCATCTTCGCCAGGGCGGCCGAGACCGCGATCGAGTGGAGTCAAGCCCAGGACACCGGCGGCCCGGGCCTGCTGCTGCGGGCGAAGCACGCGCTGTTCGATCGGCTGGTGTACGGCAAGCTGCGCGCCGCGACCGGGGGCGACTGCCGCGCCTCTATTTCCGGCGGCGCGCCGCTGGGCGCACGTCTTGGCCACTTCTACCGCGGCATCGGGCTGACCATCTACGAAGGCTACGGCCTCACCGAGACCAGCGCCGCGATCACCGCGAACCGGATCGGCGAGTTGAAGATCGGCACCGTCGGAAAACTGTTGCCCGGCAACAGCATGGCGGTCGCCAACGACGGCGAGCTGCTCGTCAAGGGTGGCGTGGTGTTCGGCGGCTACTGGCGCAACGAGACCGCCACCAGCGAGTCGATCGTGAACGGCTGGTTCCACACCGGGGACCTGGGCAGTATCGACGACGACGGGTTTCTGTCCATCGTCGGCCGCAAGAAGGAAATCATCGTCACGGCCGGAGGTAAGAACGTCGCGCCTGCGGTGCTCGAGGACCAGCTGCGCGCCCATCCGCTGATCAGTCAGGCGATGGCCGTCGGTGACGCGCAGCCGTTCATCGCTGCACTCATCGCCATCGACCCCGAGGCGTTCGACGTGTGGAAGGCGCATCACGGCAAGGAGGCGATGGCGTCGGTGCAGGACTTGGCCGACGATCCCGACC
>CAZOIX010000685.1:0-3050 GCA_964579685.1 uncultured Mycobacterium sp. | reverse complement strand
AGCACCGCGATCGCATCGATCACGTCCTCCACCAGCGGCCGATAGCGCTCGGTTCGGCGGACCGAGACCAGCGTCAACAACGACCCGTCGACGACGCCCGCGTCGTCCAGCGACTCGTCGAGCCGCATCGGCGGCGCACCCGGTCGCGCGAACGCCCAGACCCCCTGTGCCGAGAAGTCGAACCCGGCCAACACGTCCTTCGGGGTGTCCTCATGCAATTCAGCCAGCACCGCCACCGTCTCGTCGATATACGTCTCGATCGGGGCCGACGCCGGTAGCACCAGGTCGGTCATGCGTCGCCCGGTCAGGATCGTCACCCGCGTGGTCGACGGCCTGCCTGGCGTCACCCCCGACGATGCCGGTGCTGCAGCGGCGGTGGAGGTCAACGGCGTTCGAGCCTGTCGAAGTCGTCGGACAACTCCGCGGCCAATTCCACGATGCGCCGCCGGAAAGCCTTGCCCAACAGGTCGAGCTGGATCTCGGTGCCGGCCGCGATGTGTTTGTCGTAGGGCAGGACGACCACCCGGCCCGGCGGGACGTGGCGCTCGAACTGCTGAACCAGAGCATCGAGGTCGATGTTGGGCCTACCGGGAACCACATGATTGATCACCACGCATGAGCGACCGAGCAGATCCTGATATCCGTTCTGCCGCAACCAATCCATGGTCACCGCGGCCTGGCGTGCCCCGTCGATCGACGCACTCGCCACGATCACCAGGCCCGAGACGGTGGACAGCACACCGCGCGCGGCGGGCTGGAACAGACCCGCTCCGCAGTCGGCCAGCACCAGGTTGTAGTAGCGCGACACGATGCCCGTCGCGCCCTTCCAATCCTCGTCGTTGAACTCGCGGCGCGCCCCGCTGTAGTCCTCTGACGACAGGACCTCGAGGTTCGAACCGTTCATGCTCGTGTAGGCACGAATGTCGTTGTACCGCGCCAGTTCTTTGTCCGCGAGCAGATCTCCTATCGTCGCGGCCGACTGCCGCCCGGCACGGTCGGCCAGGTTACCGCCGTCCGGGTCCGCATCGATGGCCAGGATCCGGTCACCGCGCACCCTGCTCAATGCGGAGCCGAGCGCGACCGTGATGGCAGTCTTTCCGACACCGCCCTTCAACCCGAAAACGCCAATCTGATAGGAGTCCCTGGCATTTCGGCGGATCCGGGTATGCAGATCCATCTCGTAGAGCTCGTCGGGCGACAGGCCCAGATTGATTCGCGTCAGCGCATACAGCAGATGCCGCCAGCCGCGCTGCGGTGGCATCTTGACCGCGGACTTCACCCCCACATGCGACAGCGCATCGATGGCACGATGGTTGCCGATCGTCGCCGCAGACGTGGGCGCGGGCTGCTCCGCCCAGCGCACGGCGTCCTTGTCCGATTGCGCATCCGCGAAATGCTGCGAGGGTGCGGGCGCAGGCGCCGGGCGAGGCGCTGGTGTCGGCGCCGGACGCTGCGGTTCGAAACGCGCGCCGGTCCCAGCGGTGGACTGCGGTGTCCGCATCATCCCGTTGGGTTGTTGGCGCGGCGGCGGCGTCGACCGCGTGGGCGGCATCTGAGTCGTGACCTCGGCCTGGCGCGGCGGCGGCGCCGCTGCGGTGCCGGTGTTGGCTGGCCCGATGGGCATGGCGGGCGGCGTCACGTCACTTCGGCCAGGACCACTGTTGCGTATCTGGCCGGTGGCGACGGTGTCGCGGTCCGCGTCGTCGTCGGCCGTCTGCACAGCGTCCACCGAGGACCCCGAAGGGTGGAAAAGCCGGTCATAGTCTGCCGACATGAGTACCTCTCAGTTGGTTAGAAGTCGAGACGCGCGCGGTGGGCAGGGTCTACCTGAGCTGACCCGCCCACCTGCGCGCACCGTCGAGCGATCAGAACATTCCGGTGACGCCGGCTTCGGTCTGGGCCATCGACTGGCCGGCGTTGCCAATGGTGTGTGCGAGGTTGAGCAGCGCCGCGTTGAGCTCTGCGGAGGTGGCGTCCCAACGCATCTGCACGGCCTGGTAGGCATCCGAGCCGGTGCCACCCCACACCGAGGCCAGTGCCGCGAGCGAGGCCTTACCCTCGTCGAGCAGGGCATCGGTCCTTTGGACGGCAGCGCCGATCTCCCCGGCACCGCCCTCGATCCCCGCAAAGTTCCATACCTGTTCGGTCATTGACATTTCTCCTGGTCTTGAGGCGGTTTGAAGGCGAACTAGAGGTTGATGTTCATCGCCGACGAGAAGGCGCTGGCCTGGTCGTCGTCGGTGGTCTGGTACTGAATGCCGCCGGTGTGGATGTTGGCCGCAATGTCGTCCAACTGCTTCGTCTGCTGCGCGGCCGCCTCGTGGAAACGGATCAGCGCCTGCTGGGCCGCGGTGCCCGCCTGGCCGACCATCTGGCCGGCGAGGGCACCCGCAGTCCCCTCCACCTGCGCGATGACGCCCGTGAGCTCACCGGAGATCCGTTCGAAGTTGGCTGCCTCCTTGGCGAGGACAGCAACGTCTGTATTCATTGCCATGCTGGATTCTCTTTCTCTATTCCTGTGTCCTCACCATGGAATGGCGAGTCTTTCCGGCCAGTCGGCCGGGAAGTCTGTTGCGGGCGTGATGAATTCGTCACCAGTCGTCACCCTCGTCTTCGTCCAGGTCCTGGGGCAGCACACGCGGCGCGGTCAACCCCGTCTTGGACCCTCCGCTCCTGCCGCGCTGGCCCATGCCGCCCATCGGGCCCACACCACCGGCGCCCGCACCCACGGGCGCCAGACCCATGCCCGCGCCGCCGGCAGCGGCACCGGGTGCGACCGCCACCGGCTTCGTTTCCCCGATCAGGTTGGCCAACAACGGTGTTCGCGCCGCGGTGCCACCTGCGCCGGGCAGCGACGCGGCGCGCACCAGCCCTGCTCCGGAACCTGCCCCGGTGCCGCCGGCCAAGGGGTGATTGGACAGCGGGCTGGCTCCGATCAACCCCATTTGGGCCTTGTCGGTCCCCATGCCGCCCATCTGGCTGAACATCGACGTCACCTGCTGCAGCGGCTGCGTCAGCTGCTGCATCGGCTGCGTCACCAGCTGACTGGC
>CAZOIX010000684.1:0-3051 GCA_964579685.1 uncultured Mycobacterium sp. | reverse complement strand
GTCCAGGACAGGATGGACCCGATGCCGGACGCGGTGAGCGCCAAGATGGCCGCGATCAGCACCGCCTCGAAGATCAGGTCGGCCAGCACCTCCTCGCTGGGTCCGCCGATGACGCCGCCGGCGACGCCCACCACCACGGAAATGGCCGCCGCAACGCTGCGGCCCCCAACGGTGGAGATTCTGGATACCAGCCAGCCGACGAGTGACGCGATCGGCAGCACGAGGACGAGCAACCCCAGAACGAACCACTCGGTGCGCGTCGGGTCTCCCTCGATGTTGATGGTGTATTTCCCGGTGACCTGCACGACCACCGCGGAATTGACCATGAACACCGCGAACGCCGCGAGTGCAGGCGCCGATCGGGGCCACAGTCGACGGACGAGACGGCCGGGACGCAGCACGAAAGGCAGCCCACGATCGAGGAACCACGTGTCGGCGGCGCGTCGTCGTTCGACGTCAATCATGCGGACAATCGTCCCTGTCAGACGGCACGGTCGCAGGCTACTGCGGGTCGTCGCCTAGGCTGGTCACATGCAGCGGATTATCGGAACCGAGGTCGAGTACGGCATCTCATCGCCGTCCGATCCCACCGCGAATCCGATACTGACCTCCACCCAGGCGGTGCTGGCGTATGCGGCTGCCGCGGGTATCCAGCGCGCCAAGCGCACGCGCTGGGATTACGAGGTGGAATCGCCCCTTCGCGACGCCCGCGGGTTCGATCTGAGCCGCTCGGCGGGCCCGCCGCCGGTGGTGGACGCCGACCAGGTCGGCGCGGCGAACATGATTCTGACCAACGGCGCCCGGCTCTACGTCGATCACGCCCACCCCGAGTACTCCGCGCCGGAGTGCACGGACCCGCTGGATGCCGTGATCTGGGACAAGGCCGGTGAGCGGGTGATGGAGGCCGCCGCGCGCCATGTGGCCAGCGTCCCTGGCGCCGCCAAGCTGCAGCTTTACAAGAACAACGTGGATGGCAAGGGGGCGTCCTACGGGTCGCACGAAAACTACCTGATGTCACGGCAGACGCCGTTCTCGGCGGTGATCGCGGGCCTGACACCGTTCCTGGTGTCCCGCCAGGTGATCACCGGTTCGGGTCGCGTCGGCATCGGGCCGTCGGGCGACGAGCCGGGATTCCAGCTCTCGCAGCGTTCCGACTACATCGAGGTCGAGGTCGGCCTGGAGACCACCCTCAAGCGCGGCATCATCAACACCCGCGACGAGCCGCACGCCGACGCGGACAAGTACCGGCGCCTGCACGTCATCATCGGCGATGCCAACCTGGCCGAGACGTCCACCTATCTCAAGCTCGGCACGACCGCGCTGGTGCTCGATCTGATCGAAGAGGGCATGGACCTGTCCGACCTGGCGCTGGCCCGTCCTGTGCATGCCGTCCACGTCATCAGTCGCGACCCGTCCCTGCGGGCCACCGTTGCGCTGGCCGACGGCCGTGAGCTGACCGGCCTTGCCCTGCAACGGATTTACCTGGATCGGGTGGCCAAGCTGGTCGACAGCCGTGACCCGGATCCGCGCGCCGCCGAGATCGTGCAGACCTGGGCCAACGTCCTGGATCTGCTCGAGCGCGACCCGATGCAGTGCGCCGAGATTCTGGACTGGCCCGCCAAGCTGCGGCTGCTGGAGGGGTTCCGTAACCGCGAGAACCTCGGCTGGTCGGCACCGCGTCTGCACCTGGTCGACCTGCAGTACTCGGACGTTCGGTTGGACAAGGGGCTGTACAACCGCCTGGTGGCCCGGGGGTCGATGAAGCGCCTGATCACCGAACAGCAGGTGATCGACGCGGTGGAGAACCCCCCGACGGACACCAGGGCCTACTTCCGTGGTGAATGCCTTCGCCGGTTCGGCGCCGACATCGCCGCGGCCAGCTGGGACTCGGTGATCTTCGACCTGGGCGGCGATTCCCTCGTCCGGATTCCGACACTGGAGCCGCTTCGCGGCAGTAAATCGCATGTGGGCGCGTTGCTCGACTCCGTGGACAGCGCCGTCGAATTGGTAGAACAGCTCACCAACTAGGGCCGCTATCCCCGGCAATCTGGGCGTTGACCGGTAGGGTGGAGGAACGGCGGGCTGGAGCGAGCCCGCCGAAGACTTACGCAGGAGGCGGCGATGGCGCAGGAGCAGACCAAGCGTGGTGGTGGCGGCGGCGATGACGACGACCCCACCGGCAGCGCGGGCGCGGGCCAGGAGCGTCGCGAGAAGCTGGCCGAGGAGACCGACGACCTGCTTGACGAGATCGACGACGTGCTGGAAGAGAACGCCGAGGACTTTGTGCGCGCATACGTCCAGAAGGGCGGCCAGTGACCTGGCCGCACCGCGAACACCCGAGCATTCCCTCGCCGCTATCCGGGGCACCGTCTCTGCCAGTGGACTTGTCGTCCTTTTCTGACCTGCTGCGTCGTCAGGCGCCGGAACTCCTACCGGTGAACCGTCACGCCGTCCCGTCCGACGCGGTTCCGCACGGCACCACGATCGTGGCGCTGAAATACCCCGGCGGCGTCGTCATGGCGGGCGATCGCCGGTCCACGCAGGGCAACATGATCGCGGGCCGCGATGTGCAGAAGGTTTACATCACCGACGACTACACGGTCACCGGCATCGCGGGCACCGCGGCCATCGCTGTCGAATTCGCGCGGTTGTATGCCGTCGAACTGGAGCACTACGAAAAGCTCGAGGGCGTTGCACTGACGTTCGCGGGCAAGGTGAACCGGCTCGCGACGATGGTGCGGGGCAATCTCGGCGCCGCACTACAGGGCTTCGTTGCGCTGCCCCTGCTCGCCGGATATGACCTCGACGACCCCAACGCCGAAGCCGCAGGACGCATCGTGTCCTTCGACGCGGCCGGCGGCTGGAACTTCGAGGACGAGGGCTATCAGTCCGTGGGATCGGGCTCGATCTTCGCCAAATCGTCGATGAAGAAGCTGTATTCGCAAGTGGCCGACGCTGATTCCGCACTGCGGGTCGCCATCGAAGCGCTCTATGACGCCGCCGACGACGACGCCGCGACCGGCGGGCCCGACCTGGTGCGGGGTATCTACC
>CAZOIX010000683.1:0-3051 GCA_964579685.1 uncultured Mycobacterium sp. | reverse complement strand
GTCCCTTCCCGGCTGCGTGGTGGTGGCCATGAGCGACGGGCCGCTCGCCTGGAACGGTGTGTTCGCCTACTACCTGCCGGGTCTCGCCCTGATCGTCTGGATGATCGGCACCACCGTCGTCATGTTGAAGTCCATCAAGGCGCAGGAAGCCGCCGAAGGTCAGCTAGCCGCGGCGCCGTGACGGCGGCGTCGACCATGCCGGGCGAACCAGCCGCCCGGCGCATCCCCGGCGAGTCCGGAACCTGGGTGTTCCTGTTCGGCGACATGCTGGTCTTCGGCGTCTTCTTCGTCACTTTCATGGTGGAGCGGTCCAACGCTCCCGATGTCTTCGACGTCGCCCGCACGTCACTGCACATCGGTGTCGGCGTCACCAACACGCTGGTGCTGCTCACCAGCTCGCTGTGTGTGGTCATCGCCCTGGGCGCGATCCGTGCCGGCACGAAAGCCATTGCCGCCAAAGCTGTTTACGCCGCCATCGCATGCGGCCTGGTGTTCATCGGGCTCAAGGTTTTCGAGTATGTCGCACTCGGCGCCGGCGGTCACGGCCCCGGCGCCAATCACTTCTTCCTCTACTACTTCATCCTGACCGGACTGCATCTGTTCCATGTGTGCGTCGGCATCGGGGTGCTGGTCCTGCTGTCGACGCAGACCCGCCGCGCTGAACTGTCCGCCACCCGGATGGCGGTCGTCGAGGGCGGCGCATGCTTCTGGCACCTGGTGGACCTGCTGTGGATCTTCCTTTTCGCACTGCTGTACCTGGTGAGCTGATGAAAGGCCCCTCGGTGCTGCAGCTGGTCCGCAATCGCGCAGGCGTCTCCTGGCTGGTGCTCGTCGCCGCGACCGTCGTCTCCTGGGCCGTCGGCGCCGAACACGGCACCGGCTCGTTGGTGGCCGTCGTCGTGTTGGCGATCGCGGCGATCAAGGTGCGCCTTGTCGGCCTGGACTTCATGGAACTGCGTCACGCGCCGATACCGCTGCGCGCGATGTTCGAGTCCTACTGCTTCGTCATGTGGGCGGTACTGTCGGGCCTCTACCTCTGGCTCTGACTCAGCGCAGTTCGGCGATGACCTTGGCGAACTCTTCGCCGTGCTGCTGCTGGACCGTGATGTAGGTGATGCCGTAGGTGTCGCGCAGGTCCCGGATGGTGTCGGCGATGTCTTTCGGGGTGCCGGAGAACACCGCGGGCGTGGCCAGCATCTCTTCCTCGGACAGATCCGGAAGGAACCGGCGGACAAGCGACAAGTCGGGCACCCCCGAGTTGTCGGTCGGTAGCGCGATCACCGAGAGGTTCAACTCCAGCTCGCCGAAGCGGTCGCCCGCGGCCTTGCGGACGAACGCAATGCGATCGGCGAGCGGATCAGCGCCCCCGATGATCGGGTGGCCGCCGGTCAGCCCGATGATGTTGGCCCGCTGCGCGGCGAGGGTGAGCAGCTTGTCGCCATTGCCGGCGATGAGGATCGGCACATCGGGTGCGTGCTCGTTCATGTGCTCGGTGACATGACGGAGCCAGGCGACCCGTTCGCCTGCGGTCGGGTACGGCAGCTCAGCCTGCTCGAACTCCTCCTTGACGTATCCCGCGCCGAGGCCGAGATCGAAACGGCCGCCGGACAGGTCGCGCAGGGACGTGACGTCACGGGCCAACAGCGCGGGCCGATAGAACCCGGCGTTGAGCACGAACGTGCCGACCCGCAGCTTCTCGGTCGCCATCGCCATCGCCGTCATCATCGGGAACGGCGCCGTCGTATAGAGATGGTCGGCCATGTGGATGACGTCGTACCCCATGTCCTCCGCGCGGCGCGCCCAGTCCTGGACCGACTTTTGACGGCGCGCGGCCTGCAACCCGACACCGAACCGGAATTCATTGACCATCCGCTGATCGTAGAAGTTCCGCAGGCGATGTTTAGGACGTGTCGGGCGCGGGCATCTTTGTGCCGCCGACTTCGAACCCCGAAGTCAAGAATTGAGGACTTGTCATCGCGATCCGGTCCGTCGTGAGCCTCTCCGACGGACCGGATCAGTTTTCAGCCCATGGCCACTCACCCCACGATCGGCGTCGAAGAGGAGTTTCTCCTGGTCGACCCTGCCTCCGGGGATCCCGTCGCCCGCAATGAGGACGTCGCGCGGACCGCAGCCGAACGCGGGGTGGACCTTCAGCTCGAGCTGACCACGTGCCAGGTGGAAACCGCCACCGACGCTGTCGGAGCCAGCGGAGACCTCCGCGAACAGCTGCTGAGGCTGCGGCGCGTCGCCGCGGAGTCCGCCGAGGCCGGCGGTGCCCGGCTGCTGGCCGTCGGACTGCCCCCGACCGTGCCCCACGAGTTCCCGATCACCGACACCCCGCGCTATCGGCAGATCGCGAAGAGATTCGGCATGATCGCGCACGAACAGGGCATCTGTGGGTGCCATGTGCACGTCGCGGTGCCCAGCCGCGAGGCCGCGATCCGGGTGAGCAACCGGCTGCGGCCGTGGCTTCCGTTGCTGCTCGCGCTGACCGCCAACTCGGCGATCTACCGCAATTCCGACACCGGCTACGCCAGTTGGCGCAGCGTGCTGTGGGCACGCTGGCCCAGCGCGGGGCCGCCACCGCATTTCGATTCGATCGACGAATACGATGCCGTCGTCCGCATGCTGACCCACGCGGGCGCGATGCTCGACGACGGCATGGTCTATTGGGACGTCAGGCCGTCCGCCAACTTCCCGACGCTCGAGGTGCGAGTCGCCGATGTGCCCGCGACGGTGGCCGAGACGGTGCTGTTGGCCATGCTGGTACGTGGTGCGGTCATGACGGCGCTCGACGAGGAGCGGCGGGGTGACCGGATACCGCCGCTGACGGTGCACGCGCTTTCCGCCGCGTATTGGAAATCCGCCCGCGACGGCCTGGACGGCGATTCGCTCGATCTATGGGAGAGCCACGAGACTGCACCCACCCGAATGCTGCTGGGCCGCATGGTCGAACACATCAGGCCGGCGCTGCAAGCCGTCGGCGACTACGAGTCGGTGAACGACGAACTGAACCGCATCGGTGCACAGGGAAACGGGGCGATGCGGTTC
>CAZOIX010000682.1:0-3051 GCA_964579685.1 uncultured Mycobacterium sp. | reverse complement strand
AGCTACTACCGATCGCCCACCGGTCGGATCGTCACGCAGTGGCCACACTCGGAACTCGACTACGCCAGGGCGACGTGGCGCATCCGGCCCCGCGACTGGCTTCACCAGACCTAAGTGCGACCGGTCTTTCTCGGTGTCGAGCGGCCTCGGGGCGGCGGCGGGTCGGTAGGGGCCGACCCACGGTTGGCCAGTCGGCTCAGGGTGGCGACACCGGGTAGCGACGATACGGCGCCATAGACCTCGTTACCCGTCGCGACCAGCGCCTCGAGTTGCGGCAATACCGCGTCCATCGTGCGGATCATCGGGTCAGCGAGCGCGAGGTACCGTTCGGCACGGTCGATCGCCGTGTTCAGCCTCTCCGTCGCCGTGGCCAGATTCTCGATCAGGTCAGGCAACTGACTCGCGAGCTGTATCGACGCGGGAGGGATGCGCAGCGCACCGCCGACGACGGACTGCGCCGTGTCCGCGGCCGCCTGCGCGGTGTCCGCTGCCGCCTGCGCAGCGGCCTTGATGTCCTTCGGTCTGGGAACCTTGTGGCTCGTCATCTGACAACTGTGCCGCACGTTGATTGGGCTGTCCCGCCCTTTGCTCAATCAGCTGTGCGTCGTTGTTGAACGTACGGTGTAGCCATGTGCCACCAGCGCCGACGGCCAGGAACCGTCACTGTGACGTATCTATTTGGCGTGCAGCATTATTGGAGGGGAGGCGAACCATGAGACACCCCGGCGTGGACCGTGTCGACGTGATCCACCGTTCGTGCGGTTCTGTCGAACCCGGCGTCCGGATTCGCGGTCGGCAGAAGAATTGTACGTTTGCCGGGATACTTGGGGAACTTCAGGACCACCCACCGCCGACATCAAGGGGCCGCGCGTGACAGTTGTCGCCATCTATCTCGTCATCACGTTCGGTCTCGGCGGCCTCGCCATGGCGCTGCGTCTTCCCCCTCTGGTCGGATTCCTGGCGGCGGGATTCGTCATCAACGCCCTCAACGTGGAGCACGTACCGCAACTGGACGTGCTCGCCGATTTGGGCGTCACATTGTTGCTCTTCGCGATCGGGCTCAAGCTCAACGTGCGCATCCTGTTGCGCAGGGAAGTGTGGCTGACCACATCTGTACACATGCTGGTCAGCGTTGTCCTGGGAAGCATCGCCATGTGGCTGGCCGCGGTGGCCGGGGTGGCGATGCTGTCGGGGCAGAGCGTTCAGACGATCGCCCTGCTCGCCTTCGCGCTGTCGTTCTCCAGCACGGTATTCGTGGTCAAGGTTCTCGAGGAACGGGGCGAATCGCACGCGCTCTATGGCCGACTCGCGATCGGCATCCTGGTCATGCAGGACATCGTCGCCGTGGTCTTCCTCACCGCGACCAGTGGGCACCTACCCAGTCCCTGGGCGCTGACGCTGGTCGGCCTGTGGCCGCTGACACGGGTCGTGCGCAAGATCTGGGCCAGGTTGGGCCACGGTGAGATGCAGTCGCTGTTCGGCATCGTGATGGCGTTGGTGCCCGGATACGCACTCTTCTCCGCGGTCGGATTGAAGGGTGACCTCGGCGCACTGATCATCGGGGTGCTCTTGGCGTCGCATCCGGCGTCCTCCGAGCTGTCACGTTCGCTGTTCCACCTCAAAGAACTGCTGCTCGTGGGGTTCTTCGTGTCGATCGGCCTGACCGGACTGCCCGATTTACCCACCTTCGGTGTCGCATTGCTGATGCTGCTGTTCCTGCCGTTCAAGGCGGGCTGGTACGTGATCTTGCTCTCGCGCATGAAGCTGCGCCATCGCACAGCGCTGCTCGCCGGCCTGTCTTTGATGAACTACTCCGAGTTCGGTTTGATCGTGGTGTCCGTCGGCGTCTCGGCAGGGCTGCTGGCGGATGCCTGGCTGGTGGAGATGTCGATCGCCGTGGCCATGAGCTTCGTGTTGTCGGCGCTGGTCAACGGTCGCGGGCACCTGATGGTGGAGAAGATCGCGGCGCGGCTACCGGCGCAGGATGAGACCACGCTGCAACCAGAGGAACGGCCCGCCGATGCCGGTGACGCCGAGGTGGTGGTCATCGGTATGGGCCGGGTCGGCTTCGCCGCCTACCAGCGGCTCACCGATCACTATGGGCTGCGGGCGCTCGGCGTCGACTACGACGGACCCCGAATACGGCGACTGGTGGCCGAGGGCGTTCGGGCGGTCGAAGGCGATGCCACCGACCTGGACTTCTGGCACCAAATGCGACACTCCGAATCGGTGCGCATCGCCGTGCTGGCCATGCCACGTCACGGCGCCAACGTGACCGCACTGGCGTGCCTTCGCGAATCGGGTTTCAGCGGCAAGGTCGCGGCGGTCGCCAGGTACGACGACGAAGTGCAGTGGGCCAAAGAGCATGGTGTCGACATCGCCTTCAACGTCTACGCCGGCGCGGGACTGGAGTTGGCTGACCAGGTATCCAGCGATGACGCACCCCATGAGCATGTTCGGCCGGCCGATGACGGTCCTAGCGGATAGCCTTGCGCCCCAACCCTTTTCATCACAGTGACGTATTGCGGTGGTACGCCCTGAACTACGGGCAGGGGAGCCGGAAGGCGTCCAGCTCGATATTCTTGATCAGAGTCGACAGGCGTAGCGGCTGGGTCACTGCGCATACCTCGGCCAGCTCGTCGGGGTCTGTGTACTCCGCGTGGAAGACGGCCTTGTTCGACGCCAAGAAGTTGTCGCGATAGCTGCCACATTCGTCGAAGGCAAAGCATTCCTCATTCAGCGCCCAATCGAAGTCGGGCTCGAGATCGACCAGCTGGTCGACATCGTTCTTCAGTCCGACGGAGAGTCCGCGCGTATGCGCCTCGCCGGCGATGAAGCGGTTGTAGTCGAGCTGATCGAGGTGTGTCAGCGCGAAGCCGGTGCCGTTGCGGTAACCGTCGACGTTGTCGGGCTCGACGGCATCGCACCCGCGCGCCGCAGCGAGATCGAGTCGTCGTTGCATGAGCGCACGAACCTCAGCGCTGCGGACGTCGAGCCACAGTTCGTCCTGGAAGGGGGCATCGAGCGGGCCACCTTTGACCGCTGCAGGAA
>CAZOIX010000681.1:0-3052 GCA_964579685.1 uncultured Mycobacterium sp. | reverse complement strand
GACCAGGAGCTGTCGTGGATCGACGAGCAGGTCGGTGGCAGGTCCTACGGCGTCGACCTGATCGTGCCCGCCACCTACGAAGGCAAGGGCGAGAAGCTGTCGTCGGCCGATCTGGTTGCGCGCATCCCGGACGAATATCGCGGTTTCGTCGCCGAGATACTCGCAGCGCATGACATCGAACCCGAGGCCAAACCGCATATGGGCGGGTCGGCATTGTCCGGCAACACCGGCAAGGAACTGCTCGACGTCGCGATGAGCCACCCGATCAAGTTGATCGCGAATGCGCTTGGCGTGCCGCCGGACTACATGATCGACGCAGGCAAGGAGCGGGGCGTGCCCGTGGCGGCCCTCGTCGGCGCCAAGGAGCACGCCGTCAAACAGGTCGCCGCCGGCGTCGCCCTGATCGTCGCCCAGGGCACCGAGGCGGGTGGCCACTGCGGGGAGGTCACGACGATGGTGCTGATCCCCGAGGTGATCGAGGCGATCGAGTCCGCCGGGTCAACGGTGCCGGTGCTGGCCGCGGGCGGCATCGTCACCGGGCGACAGATGGCGGCGTCGGTGGCGATGGGTGCCGACGGGGCGTGGACAGGGTCGGTGTGGCTGACCACCGAGGAGGCCGAGACGGCCCCGCACACCGTGCAGAAATTCCTGGCGGCGACGTCGCGCGACACCATCCGCTCCACCGGCCGTACCGGCAAGCCCGCGCGGCAGCTGGTGTCCGATTGGACCGACGCGTGGCAGCCGCATGAAGGCGGTCACCGGACACTGCCGCTTCCGCTGCAGTCGATGCTGGCGGAGCCGGTGATCCGCCGTGTCGATGTGCTTGCGGCGCAGGGGCATCCGGGCGCACAGGCGCTGGCTACCTACTTCGTCGGGCAGGGCGTCGGGCTGATGAACAAGGTGAAACCCGCCAAAGAAGTTGTGCGTGAGTTCATCGAGGACTACCTGACCGCGACCGAACGGCTGAGCAACTCACTGCCCGACTAGGCACGCTCACGCGTCGAGTGCGATGCGCACCGAGATCGGGTCGCTCTCCATGGCGCGCATCGTCAGCGCGGTGGCCGACTGCCCCAACCTGCCGCGACCGCCGAAGCTGCGGCCGCGCGCGCGGATATCGTCGTCGGGCTCGAACGTCGCCGTGCCGGTGCGCCACTCGTTGTTCACTCGGACGCGCACATGGGGATCGGCGGCGATGTTGTACGCCCAGCCGGCCCGGCGGCCGTGTTGCGAGATCACCCACAGATCGTTGCCGTCCACCCGGCCGGCCAACGGCACCCGGCGCGGCTCTCCCGATTTGCGGCCGATGGTCTCGAGCTCGACCACCAGCGCCGAGCGGATACCGAACCGGTCGAGCGCCGCGACCACGGGGTTCATCACCATCCGCCCCATGCCTCGCTCGAATCTGAACTTGCGGCGCGCCTTGTCGGCACTTCTCGTGGACATCTCCACCCTCCTCGCCTCATCTGGTTAGCGACGATAGTAGAACGATCACTCAAATACTAGGGGAGCGCGGAAAGTCGCAGGTCAGCATGCCTAGCCGAGGTCAGTCGTCGGCTGCCAAGGGCAAGCGCACCTCGAACCGTGCGCCGGTGCCGAGGTTGTGCGCCGACAGGGTGCCCCGGTGGGCCTGGACCAGGCCCGCCGCGATCGCGAGCCCGAGCCCCGAACCGCTGGGCAGCGAGGAGTCCGCACGCGGCACACGGTCGTTGGAACCGCGATACGCGACGTCGAACACCCGCGGCAGGTCGGCCTCGGAGATGCCCGTGCCGGTGTCGTCGACCCGGGCCCAGGCGCCGTTCTCGTCGGCACCGAGCGCCAGCGACACGCGGCCGCCCTCGGGGGTGTGCGCGATCGCGTTGGCTATCAGGTTCGACAGCACCCGCACCAGGGCCCGATCGCTGCCGAGCACCTGCACCGGCTTCGACGGCAACTCGGCCACCAGATGCACGCCCGCACGTTCGGCGGCGATCCGGTGCGCGGCCAACACGTCGTCGACGACCTCGTCCAGCGCCACCCTGTCGAACGCGGGCTGCACCGCACCCGCATTGATCTTCGACATCTCGAACAGGTCATCGACCATCTCGGCGAGCCGGATCGATTCCTGTTCAATCGTTTTGGCGTGCACCTGCACCTCGGAGTCGGGCACCACACCGTCGGCGATCGCCTCGGACACCGCCCGGATACCGGCCAACGGCGTTCGAAGATCGTGGCTCACGAAGGCCACCAGGCGGCGCCGCGATTGCTCGGCGGCGCGCTCGGATTCGCGGATCTCCTGCTCCCACACGGTGCGGCGGGCCTGATAGCGCGCCAGCATCACCGCTGCGGGAATCGTCACCACAGAAACGATGACCAGCACGACGGCCGTCTGTTCGAAGGTGTCGGTGAGCATGAACCCACTGGCACCGAGCACGCCGGTGAATGTCGCCAACACCGGGATCAGCACCAGCGCCACCATGCTGACGGCCAGCGACCACGACCGCGCCAACCGGATGATGATCGCCCCGGCCAGCACGACCGGTACTGAACAGGCAAGTGCCCACCAGGCGATCTCCCACAAGTCAGTGGGCACTGCCGCTCCAGAGGTATCCGCGGCCCCACACCGTCTGCAGCCGGTGTGCCTCACCGAGCTTGGAGCGCAGCCGTTTCACATGGACCGTCACCGTCGACAGATCGCCGAAGTCCCAGCGCCACACCTGCTTCAGCAACTCCTCGCGGGAGAACACCGTGTCGGTGTGGGTCAGGAAGAAGATCAGCAGATCGAATTCACGATTGGTCAGCGAAACCGGCACTCCCGCAACGGTCACCGCCCGGGCGGCCATCGACACGACCAGATCGTCCACGCTGATGTCGAGCGCCAACGGGCCCGCGGGCGCAGGGGTCCGCCGCAAGACCGACCGCACCCGCAGCGCCAGTTCGCGGGGACTGAACGGCTTGGTCAGGTAGTCGTCGGCGCCGAGCTCGAAGCCCTTGATGCGGTCTTCCTGCTCGCGCTTGGCGGTGAGCACCAGGACCGGAATGGTGGCCGTGCCGGGCTCGTCCTTCAGGCGTTGGA
>CAZOIX010000680.1:0-3053 GCA_964579685.1 uncultured Mycobacterium sp. | reverse complement strand
CAGCCGCTCGGCAACCGAACGCAGCAGGACGGGATCGGTGTCGTTGTCGACCACCCGCCTATCGCAACACAGTCGGCCGGGAGGCGGCGAATCACCGGTCGATAACCGGTTACACGACACCGCCGCATGACTTTTCCCGAACCACTAAGGTGTGTGGCGCGCCGCACTGCCGGGCCGAAGTAGAGGAGCGCCGATGACAGCCACCGATTCCCCCGCTGCTGCACCGACAGACACCGGCGCGGGTCCGCGCCGCGGCTTCGGCATCGATGTCGGCGGCAGCGGGGTCAAGGGCGGGATCGTCGACCTCGACACCGGTCTGCTGATCGGTGACCGATTCAAGCTCGAGACCCCGCAACCGGCGACGCCCGAGGCCGTCAGCAAGACGGTGGCCGCGGTGGTCCGCGAGTTCGGCTGGAAAGACAAGGTCGGCGTCACCTATCCCGGCGTGGTGACCGACGGCATCGTGCGCACCGCGGCCAACGTCGACAAGGGCTGGATCGGCTCCAACGCCGCCGAGTTCTACAGCAAGGCGCTCGACGGCCAGCCGGTGACTGTGCTCAACGACGCGGACGCCGCCGGACTGGCCGAGGAGAGGTTCGGCGCCGGACGGGACAACACCGGCGTCATCGTTTTGTTGACCTTCGGGACCGGCATCGGGTCCGCCGTGATTCACAACGGCGTGCTGCTGCCCAACACCGAGTTCGGGCACCTCGAGGTGGGCGGCAAGGAGGCCGAGCATCGGGCGGCGTCCTCGGTGAAGGAAAAGAAGGACTGGAGCTATAAGCGCTGGACCGAAGAGGTGACGAAGGTGCTGGTGGCGATCGAGAACGCGATCTGGCCGGACCTGTTCATCGCCGGTGGTGGCATCAGCCGCAAGGCCGAAAAATGGATCCCTCTGCTGGAGAACCGCACGCCGGTGGTGGCCGCGGCGCTGCAGAACACCGCGGGCATCGTCGGCGCCGCCATGGCCGCCGAACTCGACGTCACCGCTACTGGCAAGTAGCCGCGCCGCCGGCGCCGAATGTGCCGCTGATTCGGGCAGTTGGCCGCGCAGTCGTTACAATGGTCGACGGCGGCCGCAGCCCGGATACCGGCGAGATCAAACCGCCGATATTCGACAGCCGACATTTTTCGATGGCGCACGAGTGCGCCCGCCGGAACGAAGTAAGACGAAAGGGTGTACGTGGCAGCGACCAAGGCGGCAAGCCCGGCAACCGATCAGCCGGTGAAGCGCACCGCTACCAAGACCCCGGCCAAGAAGGCCCCGGCCAAGTCGGCCAACGGTGCGGCGCCTGCCAAGCGGGCCACCAAGGCCGCATCGCCGACCGGCGCCAAGGGGCGGACCGCAGATAAACCCGCCAAGGCTGCGCCCGCGAAAGCCGCGCCCGCCAAACGAGCCGCGAAGGCCAAGAGCGCCGATGCGCCGGCAACCCGCGGGAGGGGTAAGAAGGCCACGTCGCCAGAACCGGAGTCGACGACCACCGACGTCGACGCCGAGGAGGTGGAGACCGACGAGCTAGAGGGCGAGCCCGACGGCGACATCGAGGTGGATGAGGCCGACATCGACCTGTCCGATCTCGAGGTCGACGACGACTCCAGCGACGACTCCAGCGACGACTCGACCGATGACGATAACGACGAGGAGGCCGAGGGCGAGGCCGCAGGCAAGCCCGCCACCAAGGTGGCCACCGCAGCGCCCGCCGACGACGACGAGATCGCTGAGCCGAGCGAGAAGGACAAGGCATCCGGCGACTTCGTCTGGGACGAAGAGGAATCCGAGGCCCTGCGGCAAGCACGCAAAGACGCCGAGCTCACAGCTTCGGCCGACTCGGTGCGTGCCTATCTGAAGCAGATCGGCAAGGTGGCGTTGCTCAACGCCGAAGAAGAGGTCGAGCTCGCCAAGCGCATCGAAGCCGGCCTCTACGCCACCCAACTGATGGCCGAACTCGCCGACAAGGGTGAGAAGTTGCCCGCCGCACAGCGACGGGACATGGCTTGGATCTGCCGTGACGGGGATCGCGCGAAAAACCATCTGCTGGAGGCAAACCTGCGACTCGTCGTGTCGTTGGCCAAGCGCTACACCGGCCGCGGCATGGCATTCTTGGATCTCATCCAGGAGGGCAACCTCGGTCTGATCCGCGCCGTCGAAAAGTTCGACTACACAAAGGGTTACAAGTTCTCCACCTATGCCACCTGGTGGATCCGGCAGGCCATCACCCGCGCCATGGCCGACCAGGCGCGCACCATCCGCATCCCGGTGCACATGGTCGAGGTGATCAACAAGCTCGGGCGCATCCAACGTGAGCTGCTGCAGGACCTGGGCCGCGAGCCCACGCCCGAAGAGCTGGCCAAGGAAATGGACATCACGCCGGAGAAGGTGCTGGAGATCCAGCAGTACGCGCGTGAGCCGATCTCGCTGGACCAGACCATCGGCGACGAGGGTGATTCGCAGCTGGGCGATTTCATCGAGGATTCCGAGGCCGTGGTCGCGGTCGACGCGGTGTCGTTCACCCTGCTTCAGGACCAGCTGCAATCGGTGCTGGAGACGCTCTCCGAGCGCGAGGCCGGCGTGGTGCGGCTGCGGTTCGGTCTCACTGACGGTCAGCCACGTACCCTCGACGAGATCGGCCAGGTCTACGGCGTGACCCGCGAGCGCATCCGCCAGATCGAGAGCAAGACGATGTCGAAATTGCGTCACCCCAGCCGTTCTCAGGTGCTGCGCGACTACCTCGACTAGTCGACACACCGAACACCGGTAGGGTGGCGACTCGTGCCCGAGAAGCCTGCGAAAGTCCCACCCGCCCGAGTCGTCCGCCTCATCAGTTCGGCCCGCACCGCGCTGCAAAAGGTGACCCAGGCGATGGTTCCCGCCAACGTCGCCCTCCTGGAGGCGGCACAGGGCGCCTGGGTGAGCCAGGCTCTCTACGCCGCAGCCAAACTGGGCATCGCGGATGAGCTGGCTCATGGCCCCAAGACGGCCGATGACGTAGCCGCCAACGCAGGGGCACATCCGGATTCGGTGTTCCGCTTGATGCGCGTCCTTGCGAGTAGGT
>CAZOIX010000679.1:0-3060 GCA_964579685.1 uncultured Mycobacterium sp. | reverse complement strand
CACTGGCGCTGGGACTCCGCGATTTTCGGGCCGACGGCGACGGAGACGCTCGAGCTGGCCAGGGTCCGGCTGCGGGGGGGCCAGGCCACCGCGCCGTTGGCATCGCCGTCGATCACCACCAGCGATCCGTTTCGGCTGGTCGCGTTGATCAGCGTGCCTGGTAACCGGATCGTCCACGAGTACCTGCTGGCCGACCCGTCCAGCAGCACCATCGTCGAACTGGCGATGTGGTCGACCCTGCCTCCGCTCGTGCCCTGGCCTGCGGTGCCCGACGCGCAGGTGCTCGACGCAATGGCCCCCCCGCTGTGCGAGGCGTACCTCGGATCGTGCCGGTGACGCGGTCGGGCTGAACCCGCAGGTAGAGTGAGCGCCGTGGCAAGGGTGGTGGTGCATGTGATGCCCAAGGCCGAGATCTTGGACCCGCAGGGGCAGGCGATCGTCGGCGCATTGGGTCGTCTCGGCTTCGACGCGGTCTCAGATGTCCGGCAAGGCAAGCGGTTTGAGCTCGAAGTGGACGACAGCATCGACGACGAGACCCTGGCCGAGATCGCCGAGTCGCTGCTGGCGAACACGGTGATCGAGGACTGGTCGGTGAGCAGGGAGCCATCGTGACCGCCCGGGTGGGCGTGATCACCTTCCCCGGCACCCTCGACGACGTCGATGCCGCGCGGGCGGTGCGGACCGCCGGCGCCGAATCCGTCAGCCTCTGGCACGCCGACGCGGACCTCAAGCAGGTCGACGCCGTCGTGGTGCCCGGCGGTTTCTCCTACGGCGATTATCTGCGCACCGGTGCGATCGCGAAATTCGCTCCCGTGATGGGCGAGGTCATCCGGGCCGCTGCCCAGGGTCTACCGGTGTTGGGCATCTGCAACGGCTTTCAGATCCTGTGTGAGGCGGGGCTGCTCCCCGGCGCCCTGACCCGCAACGCCGGTCTGCATTTCGTGTGCCGTGACCTGTGGCTCGAGGTGGCGTCGAACTCGACGGCGTGGACATCGCGCTACGAACTGGGTGCCGATCTGCTGGTGCCGCTGAAGTCGGGTGAGGGCCGCTACGTCGCCAGCGAGGCGGTGCTCGACAAGCTCGAGGGTGACGGCCGGGTGGTCTTCCGGTACCGCGACAACCCGAACGGGTCGATGCGCGATATCGCTGGCATCGCGTCGGCCAACGGCCGCGTCGTGGGCCTGATGCCGCACCCGGAGCACGCGACGGAGGCGTTGACCGGCCCGTCCGACGACGGTCTCGGCTTGTTCTACTCGGCCCTGGATCTGGTGCTGGCGGCCTAGCCCGACCCCTTACCCGCGAGCGTGCGCAGAGTGCTGACAAGGCCCGGCGTGTCGTCTGCAAACACGCACGCTCGCGAAGAAAGAAAAAGAAAGGGTGAGCGCTACTTCGTGAGCGCGACAGAGGCCTCGGCGGTGTAGCAGAGGAACGTCAACGTCTCCTGGAGGTACAGGTCGACGCTTTCGGCGGAGTGCGACAGATAGCCGATCGACACATCGGTGCCGAGCTGTAGGTCGAAATCGCCTCCGCGGGTGGACAACACGAAGGCGCCATCGATGGCGGGCGCCCAGATGATGTCGCCGTCCACCAGCCGGTTGAGGTGCTCACGGATCGGATAGCCGTGCTCGGTGGTCTCACTCACCTCCGTGTAGACATCGGCCGACAGCAGCACCGAGTACGGGCCGTCGACGCCGGCCAGCCGCAGTTCGGACAGCGCCTGCGAAATGACGTCCGGGATCTCGCGAACGTCCCCTGGCAGCGCCAGTGCGGGATTGCTGCTGCACGCCCGGATACCCTCGATGGACGCCGCCTGGTAGCCCTCGAAGATCGCCCGGTCCTCGACGAACGCCAGCCTCTTGGCCGCCTCCTTGACGGGATCCCAGTCAGAGTCCTGCGAACCGCGCTCGACGTCGTCGATGGCGGTCCGGCTGACGGTGAACGGCACCCGCAACCGCACCAGCGGCTTGCTCTCGCGCAGGTGCGCCACCACGCCTTCCGCGGGTGGGGGCACGTCGCCGAGATGACCCGTGCTGACCGCCGCGGTCACCGGGCCGCCCGGTTCGCTGACGTCGACGACGCGGCGCCCGGCGATGTGTCGTTTGAACGTCCGCGTCGCCTCCAGTTCGATCTCGTCCCACGCGGCCTCGGTGACCGGAGCGAGTTCGCGGTACAGGTTGTTCATCAACGGGTTCCTTTCAGGCTGCCGATGCGCAATGAGCCGTCCCGGATGGGCACCTCGGTGACGGTTGGCTGGTCTTCGGTTGGCTCCTGCTCCGAATCCGGGAGCGGCGGTGGGTCGTTGAGGAAGTCGACGATCGGCGTGAAGAACTTCCCGCCGGTGATCGCTGTCGAGAACTCGAGGATGTGATCGGTGTTGCCGGGCGGATCGCCGAGGAACATATTGGACAGCATCTGCTCGGTGACCGCCGCCGTGCGCGAGTAGCCGATGAAATATGTGCCGTATTCGGCCTTTCCGATCTCGCCGAACGGCATGTTGTGCCGCACGATCTTGAGTTCGGTGCCGTCCTCGTCCTCGATGACGTTGAGCGCGATATGCGAGTTGGCGGGTTTGACCTCGTCGGCCATCTCGATGTCCTCGAGCTTGCTGCGGCCGATCACGAGTTCCTGCTCGGTGACGGACAATGAATCCCACGACGACATGTCGTGCACGTACTTCTGCACGTGGACGTAGCAGCCGCCGGCGAAGTCGGGGTCCTCGTCACCGATCTCGGTGGCGGACACCGCAAGCGGTCCCTCGGGGTTCTCGGTGCCGTCGACGAAGCCGAGCAGGTCGCGGTTGTCGAAGAAGCGGAACCCGTGGGTCTCGTCGACGACGGTGACGGCGTCGAGCGCCTTGACGATGCGGCCGGCCAACTCGAAGCACATGTCCAGCGTGTCCGCCTTGATGTGGAACAACAGATCCCCCGGCGTGGCGGGCGCGTGATGGCGTCCACCCTTCAACTCGATGAAGGGCGTCAGCTCGGCGGGCCGCGGGCCCGAGAACAACCGGTCCCAGGCCTGCGATCCGATCGACGTCACCACCGACAGGCGCTTGTCGGG
>CAZOIX010000678.1:0-3065 GCA_964579685.1 uncultured Mycobacterium sp. | reverse complement strand
GCCCGCCGAGAATTTCAAGACCCAGGGTGGCCTTACCACCAATGCGGTCTACGGGTTCACCGCGATGCTGATCAATCTGCTGCGTGATGAGCAGCCGACCCACATCGGCGCCGCGTTCGACGTGTCCCGGCAGACGTTCCGCCTGGAGAAGTATCCCGACTACAAGGCGGGCCGGTCGGCCACACCCGATGAGTTCCGCGGTCAGATCGACATCACCAAGGAGGTCCTCGGCGCACTCGGCATCACCGTGCTGGCCGAGCCCGGCTACGAGGCCGACGACGTGATCGCCACGCTCGCGACGCAGGCCTCCGGCGAGGGGTATCGGGTGCTGGTGGTCACGGGTGACCGTGACTCGCTGCAGTTGGTCAGCGACGACGTCACCGTGCTCTATCCCCGCAAGGGTGTCAGCGAGCTGACCCGGTTCACGCCGGACACCGTGCTGGAGAAGTACGGGCTCACCCCGCAGCAGTATCCGGACTTCGCCGCCCTGCGGGGCGACCCGAGCGACAACCTTCCCGGTATCCCTGGCGTCGGCGAGAAGACGGCCACCAAGTGGATCGCCGAATACGGGTCGCTGCAAGCCCTGGTGGACCAGGTGGACACCGTGAAGGGCAAGGTTGGCGACGCACTTCGGGCCAATCTGTCGGCCGTGGTGCTCAACCGCGAGCTCACCGACCTGGTCAAGGACGTGCCGCTGCCACAGACACCCGACACCTTGCGGATGCTGCCCTGGAACCGCGACCAGATCCATCGCCTGTTCGACGACCTCGAGTTCCGTGTCTTACGCGAGCGACTGTTCGAGACCCTGGCCTCCGCCGACCCCGAAGTCGATCAGGGTTTCGACGTTCGCGGTGGCGCACTGGAGCCGGGGGAGCTGGCCGCCTGGCTGTCCGAACACGGATCCGGCGCGAGGTTCGGGATGGCCGTTGTCGGTACACATCTGGCGTTCGACGCCGACGCCACCGCGCTGGCGATCGTCGCGTCCGACGGTGACGGCCGCTACCTCGACACGGCGACCCTGCACGCCGACGACGAGGCCGCGCTCGCGTCGTGGTTGGCCGATCCGGGTCAGCCGAAGGCGTTGCACGAGGCCAAATTGGCGATGCACGACCTCGAAGGTCGCGGATGGAAGCTGGCCGGTGTCACCTCCGACACCGCACTGGCGGCCTATCTCGTGCGGCCGGGTCAGCGCAGCTTCGCGCTCGACGACCTCTCGCTGCGGTACCTGAAGCGTGAACTCCGGGCGGACAACCCTGAGCAACAACAGCTCTCACTGCTCGACGACGCTGACGGCGTCGACGACCAGGCGGTTCAGACACTCATCTTGCGTGCAAGCGCGGTGATGGATCTGGCCGACGCGCTCGACGAGGAACTGGCACGCATCGACTCGTCGTCGCTGCTGGGCAACATGGAGCTACCGGTGCAGCGTGCGCTGGCCGACATGGAGACCGCGGGAATCGCCGTCGACCTGAACCTGCTCTCGGAGCTACAGAGCGAGTTCGCCGATCTCATCCGCGATGCCGCCGAATCGGCATACGGGGTCATCGGCAAGCAGATCAATCTCGGCTCGCCCAAACAGCTTCAGGTGGTGCTTTTCGACGAGCTGGAGATGCCGAAGACCAAGCGCACCAAGACCGGGTACACCACCGACGCGGACGCGCTCCAGTCCCTGTTCGACAAGACCGGACACCCATTCCTTCAGCATCTGCTCGCCCACCGCGACGCGACCCGGCTCAAGGTCACCGTCGACGGCTTGCTGAATTCGGTGGCCTCCGACGGCCGGATCCACACCACCTTCAACCAGACCATCGCCGCGACCGGAAGGCTCTCGTCCACCGAGCCGAACCTGCAGAACATCCCGATCCGCACCGAAGCGGGTCGGCGGATCCGCGACGCGTTCGTCGTCGGCTCGGGTTACTCCGAGCTCATGACGGCCGACTACAGCCAGATCGAGATGCGGATCATGGCGCATCTGTCCCAGGACGACGGGCTGATCGAAGCCTTCAACACCGGGGAGGACCTGCACTCGTTCGTGGCATCACGGGCATTCGGCGTGCCGATCGAGGAGGTCACCGCGGAGCTGCGGCGCCGCGTCAAGGCGATGTCGTACGGCCTGGCCTACGGGCTGAGCGCCTACGGGCTCGCGGCGCAGCTGAAGATCAGCACCGAGGACGCCAAGGAACAGATGGAGCAGTACTTCGACCGGTTCGGCGGCATCCGCGACTACCTGCGCGACGTCGTCGATCAGGCCCGCAAGGACGGCTACACGTCGACGGTGTTCGGCCGTCGCCGCTATCTGCCGGAACTGGACAGCAGTAACCGCAACGTTCGGGAAGCAGCCGAACGGGCCGCGCTCAACGCGCCGATCCAGGGCAGCGCGGCCGACATCATCAAGGTGGCGATGATCAACGTGGACGCGGCGCTCAAGGACTCCGGCCTGACATCGCGGATGCTGCTACAGGTGCACGACGAGCTGCTGTTCGAGGTCGCCGACGGCGAGCGCGATGCGCTCGAGAAGCTGGTCCGCGACAAGATGGGCAACGCCTATCCGCTCGACGTCCCGCTCGAGGTGTCAGTCGGCTACGGCCGGAGTTGGGACGCCGCGGCGCACTAGCGAGCGTCGGCCGCCAGTCCCACACCCAAACCGATCAGGGCGGCGCCGAAGACCCGTTCGATGCGGCGACGAATATGATTGCGCCCCAACACATCTCGGGCCCGATCGGCGGCAAGCACGACGCCGGCGCACCAGGTCGAGTCGAGCACGAGCTGGATCACTGCCAGTACGAACAGGGTCGGCAACACCGGACCGCTGGAGGGCAGGAACTGCGGCACGACCACGATCCCGAACGCCGCAGCCTTCGGGTTGGCGGCGATCGAGAGCAGCGACGCGCGGAACGCCGCTGCGGGTGTCCTGCCGCTCGGCGCCTGCGGCACCCCGACATCGGCGGGCTGTTTCGCGTGCCGCCACGCGCTGATTCCGAGCCACATCAGCACCACCGCACCGACGACATGCAACGCCAACGACAACGCCCGGTTGGCCATCAGCAGCACCGACAGTCCGGCTC
>CAZOIX010000677.1:0-3068 GCA_964579685.1 uncultured Mycobacterium sp. | reverse complement strand
CGGACGACATCGGCGTCGGCGGTGTTGACGAAGTACTGGTACCAGACGTACGGACTCGTCATTTCCGGGTCGAGCCACAGACTGCCGCCGCCGGTCGACTTACCGAACTTCTGGCCTTCCGAATCGGTGACCAGCGGGGTGGTCAGCGCGTGCACGGTGGCACCCGCCTTTTGGCGCACCAACCGGACCCCGGCGATGATGTTCCCCCACTGATCGGACCCACCGATCTGCAATCCGCATCCGTAGCGCTGATACAACTCGACGAAATCATTGGCCTGCAAGAGCATGTAGCTGAATTCGGTGTAGGAGATCCCTTCGCCCTCGAGGCGTCGCCGGACGGTGTCGCGGTCGAGCATCACGTTGACCGAGAAGTGCTTTCCGACATCGCGAAGGAACTCTATGGCGGGCATCTGAGCCGTCCAGGTCAGGTTGTTCTCCACCACGGCGCCTGTTGGCGAATCGTCGAATTCGACGAAGCGCTCCAGCTGGCCACGGATGCGATCCGCCCAGTCTGCGACGGTGTCGGCGGTGTTCAGCGTACGTTCGCCCACGTCGCGGGGGTCGCCGATCATGCCCGTCGCTCCCCCGGCCAGGACGATCGGGCGGTGACCCGCCTGCTGAAACCGTCGAAGCGTCAGCAGCGGGATGAGGTGCCCTGCGTGCAGGCTGGGCGCTGTCGGATCAAATCCTGAATAGACGGTGGTGGGCCCGGCGGCCAGAGCCGCTGCCAGCGCGTCCCGGTCGGTGGACTGCGCGATCAGCCCACGCCACTCCAGCTCATCGAGGATGGATGCGCCCGTAGAAGTCACAGCACCGATCTTCTCGCATCAGTCGCTTTCCCCGGGAGCCGGTGCCCGCGGGCTGCGTCGATAGAGCGACACCTCGGGACGTCCGGCGAGCCACAAGCGCCAGGGTCGATCGGCGGCCTTGCTGACGCCGACACGCGGGCCGCACACATGGTCGCGCTTGCCTGCGAGCAGCACCCGGATCGGGCTGCTCACATCGAGCAGATCAATGCCGTTGTCTTCCATGGTGATTCCCATGGCCGAGCACAGATTGCCGGGCCCCCGGGCCAACGCCGCGGGGCGTACCGAGTCGCCGCGGCGGCCGTGCGCGACGTCGGTCCCGGACTCGATGGCCGCTGCACGCAGCAGCACCGCCCCCGCGACACCGTCGGTGGCGCACACGACGTTGGCGCACACGTGGATGCCATAGCTGCGATAGGTGTAGAGCCGGCCGGACGGGCCGAACATCACAGGGTTGCGGCCTGAAATGCCGCGATACGAGTGGGATGCCGCGTCGGCCCAGGGTCCGTCCTCGGGACCGCCATACGCCTCGACCTCGACGATCATCGCCGTCACCTGGCGGCCGATCAGTATCGCGCCCAACAGGCGTCGCGCCGCGGTGAGGGGATCCACGGACAACCTGCGCACGCTCACCGCTGCGATTCTGCCCGGCGGGTCTTGACACCCCCACCCGGCCCGAGGATTATTCATCACATGATGAGTTCATCGAATGATGAATTGCGACGCAACGGTAGAGACATCGCGGTCGACGTGCGGGATCTGCGGGTCATCCGCGGCAAACGCGTCGCGCTGGACAACGTGTCGGTCCAGATTGCGCGGGGCACGATCACCGGACTGCTCGGCCCGTCCGGATGCGGCAAGACAACACTGATGCGAAGCATCGTCGGCACCCAGATCGTCGCGGGGGGCGCCGTGACGGTGCTGGGCCACCCTGCCGGGTCGGCCGACCTGCGACGCCGGGTCGGCTACGTCACGCAGAATCCGACGATCTACGACGACCTGAAGGTCATCGACAACGTCCGCTACTTCGCGGCATTGACCGGTGCAGACGCCGCAGACGCCGACACCGCAGTCGCCACCGTCGGTCTCGACGACCACCGAACCGCGTTGTGCGGCAACCTTTCCGGCGGCCAGCGCACCCGCGCGTCACTGGCATGCGCGCTGGTGTCGCACCCCGACCTGCTGGTGCTCGACGAGCCCACCGTGGGTCTGGACCCCGTGCTGCGCGTCGACCTCTGGAAACAGTTCCACCGTGTCGCAGAACAGGGCACGACGCTGATCGTGTCGAGCCACGTCATGGACGAAGCCGACAACTGCTGCGATCTGCTCCTGATGCGCGAGGGCCGTCTCCTCGCGCACACCACACCCACGAAGTTGAGAGAGGACACGGGATGTCAGTCACTGGAGGAGGCGTTTCTGTCCGTCATCCGGCACAGCACCGCAGCCACAAGAGTCGAAGCCGGCTGAGCCCGCAGGCCTACCTGGCCACCACCACGCGAATCCTGCGCCAACTGGCGGCCGACCACCGCAGCGTGGCGATGATCCTCGTCGTTCCGAGCCTGATCATCACGCTGATGTATTTCATGTTCCAGAATGCACCGCACCGCCCGGGCGCGCCGTCACCGTTCAACAACGCCTGTCTGATCATGCTCGGTGTGTTCCCTCTCATCGTGATGTTCCTGATCACGTCGATAACCATGCAGCGGGAACGGGTTTCGGGCACGCTGGAACGGATTCTGACGACTCCCCTACGCCGCATGGACCTACTGGCCGCCTATGGCACCGCATTCTCGATCGCGGCCGCCGCACAGGCCACGCTGGCCTGCATTGTGTCGTTCTGGTTCCTCGGGCTGAACACCGCGGGCAGCCCGATTCTCGTGTTCACCATCGCCATCATCAACGCCATCCTCGGGGTCGGATTGGGCCTGCTGTGCAGCGCGTTCGCCCGCACGGAATTTCAAGCGGTGCAGTTCATGCCGCTGGTGATCGCCCCCCAGCTGCTGCTGTGCGGAATCATCGTGCCGCGCGAGGTGATGCCCGAATGGCTGCAGTGGATCAGCAATGCGCTGCCGGCCAGCTACGCTCTGGAGGCACTGCAACAGGTCGGTGCCTACGCCGAGCCGACGTTCATCGCAGTGCGAGACATCGCCGTGGTCGTCGGTTTCGCGATCGTGGCGCTGGGCCTGGCCGCGGCGACGCTACGACGAAGGACACCGTAACGGCTTTTGAGCACGAACGTTGAACGCAAACGTCCCGGCAGGC
>CAZOIX010000676.1:0-3073 GCA_964579685.1 uncultured Mycobacterium sp. | reverse complement strand
TGGTGCTGGCTGCGGTCGAGCGCACCCTGCTCCATGCTCCCGACACGCCGCCCGACTCCAAAGCCGAAGGCGACGCCTTCCTCTCCACGACGAGCAGCCTCACGCTTGCGGGCATGTTGGCGCTGTCGGGTGTGGCTGCCGAGTCCATGGTCCATGACGTCGGCTGGACGATGATGGACATCGGCAAACGCATCGAGCGCGGTCTGGGGCTGACTGCGTTGCTGCGTGCCACGCTCACCACGGTCCGCAGCCTTGGTGCTGAGCAGACCATCACCGAATCCGCTCTGGTGGCCTGCGAGTCGTCGGTCATCTATCGGCGACGAAACCCGGGCACGGTTAGTGTTGCTGCCGTGGCCGAGCTGGTGCTGTTCGATGCTGAGAACCCGCGGTCGCTGGCCTACCAGCTCGAGCGCCTCCGCACCGCACTGAAGTCGCTGCCGGGATCGTCTGGCTCGTCACGGCCGGAGCGGCTGGTCGACGAAATCGCCACCAAGTTGCGCCGCATCGAGCCCGCCGAGCTCGAAGAGGTGACGCCGGAAGGCCGTCGCGCCGACCTCGCCTCGCTGCTCGACGGCATGCACGCCGATTTGCGCGACCTGTCCGGCGTCATCACCGCGACGCACCTGTCGCTGCCCGGTGGCATGCAACCGCTGTGGGGCCCTGACGAGCGCCGGGTGATGCCGTGACCGCGTTTCCCGACGGGCCGACGTCCGGCGGGCAGGAGCGGAGCGACCCGGGGAACAACACCGCGGGATCCAGCCGGTGCTACCAGGTGGCGCACCACACGGTGTACCGGTACTCCGATGTCGTCACCAGTAGTTATGGCCGCGGTTTCCTCACCCCGCGCGACTCCGCGCGGCAACGTTGCCTGTCACATCAGCTGGTGATCGACCCCGAGGCCGAGGACAGCTCGACAAGCCGCGACGCCTACGGAAACATCAGCTCGTACTTCCATGTCACCGAACGCCACCACAGGCTGTCGATCACGAGCAGCTCGGTGGTCGAGGTGGATCCGCCGCCCGATGACCTCTACAGCGCCGGATCG
The DNA here is from genome assembly GCA_964579685.1 of uncultured Mycobacterium sp. Taxonomy (GTDB): domain Bacteria; phylum Actinomycetota; class Actinomycetes; order Mycobacteriales; family Mycobacteriaceae; genus Mycobacterium. The sequence goes on along the minus strand of CAZOIX010000676.1, from coordinate 2,028 downwards.
GCGCGCGCGCCATGGGAAATCGCCAGGCCGGTCGGGCCGGACGGCGCACTGGCCACCGAGTTCACCCTCGACCTGCGGCCAGCGGAGATCACCGATGAGCTACGCGACTACGCTGCACCGAGTTTCGAGCCGGAGCGTCCGCTGATCGAGGTGCTGCGTGACCTGACGTCGCGAATCTACAGCGACTTCACGTACCGGTCCGGGTCGACGACGGTATCGACTCAGGTGAGCGAGGTTTTGACGGCGCGGGAGGGGGTATGTCAAGACTTCGCGCGGCTTGCCATCGCCTGCCTGCGTGCCAACGGGTTGGCAGCCAGCTACGTGTCGGGGTATCTGGCGACCGACCCACCTCCGGGAAAGGAACGCATGGTGGGTATCGACGCCACTCACGCATGGGCCTCAGTGTGGACGCCGCAGAACCATTGGCTCGGCTTCGATCCCACCAATGACCAGATGGTCGATGAGCGCTATATCACAGTCGGATTCGGCCGCGACTACGCTGACGTGCCTCCGCTGCGCGGCATCATCTACACCGACTCGGAGAGTAGTGTCATCGATGTCGCGGTCGACGTGGCACCGTACGAGGGGGGCGTCCTGAATGCGTGACTTCACGTGTCCCAACTGTGGCCAGCGGCTGGCGTTCGAGAACTCGGTGTGCCTGTCGTGCGGGAGCTCGTTGGGATTCTCGCTGCAGGACATGGCGTTATTGGTCATCGCTCCCGATGATGCGAGCGAGCATGCCGGCGCGGTGCCGCAGAGCAACTATCAGCTGTGCGCGAATCTGTACCGCGCCCAGTGCAACTGGCTCGTGGAGTGGGCGCCGGTGCGACGGTTGTGCACGTCATGCGCGCTGACACGCACTCGTCCCAACGATGCCGACACCAAGGCGATGGCGGCGTTCGCCGAGGCGGAGAAGGCGAAGAGACGGCTGATCGCGGAACTCTACGAATTGAAGCTGCCGATCGTCGGACGCGACGAGGATCCGGAATTCGGCCTCGCCTTCGACCTGCTGTCCAGCGAATCCGAGAAGGTGTTCACCGGTCACGAGAACGGTGTGATCACACTGGATCTCGCCGAGGGCGACGATGTGCACCGGGAACAGCTGCGGGTGTCGATGGAGGAGCCCTACCGCACGTTGCTCGGGCACTTCAGGCATGAGATCGGGCATTACTACTACTACCGGCTCGTCGATCCCTTCCCGGACCACAAGGCCAGGTTCGACGAGCTGTTCGGCGACGCCGACGCGGACTATCAGGCGGCACTGGACCGGCACTACAACGACGGTCCGCCGCCGGAATGGCAGAACGACTACGTGTCGTCATACGCCACCATGCATGCTGCCGAGGACTGGGCCGAGACGTTCGCGCACTACCTGCACATCCGCGATACGTTGGACACTGCCGCGGCGTTCTCGTTGGCGCCGGCGTCGGCGACCTTCGAGCGAGGTGTGCTGGGGCCGAGTGGATTTCAGACGATCATCGATATGTGGCTCCCGCTGGCCTGGGCGCTGAACATGATCAACCGGTCGATGGGCAAAGAGGACCTCTACCCATTCGTGCTACCGCCCACGGTGCTGGAGAAGATGCGGCTCGTGCACAACATCATCGACGAGATCACCTCGGATCCGCCGGCGCTGGCAAGGAATGGCGCTTCGAGCTGACCCGTCAAAGGGCCCGTCCTTGGCCGTGTCGCCGTGGTTCAACGGGTCGCTCACCCTACGATCACCGGGTGGCTGACCGTTATGGCTCCGACGTTCTCGCATCCAACCCACACGCCAAGCCCCGTTCGGCCGAAATGCCCGTGGAGATCGGCATGGTCGTCGAGGACGCGGAGACGGGGTTCGTCGGCGCGGTGATGCGCATCGAATACGGCAGGATGGAACTCGAGGACCGGCGCGGGCGCCGAAAGCCGTTTCCGGTCGGGCCCGGGTACCTCATCGACGGGCGACCCGTCATCCTCACCCCGCCGCGCCGGGCTGCGCCGAAAGCCTCCAGGACCGCCTCCGGGTCGGTGGCGGTGCCCGATGCC
>CAZOIX010000675.1:0-3086 GCA_964579685.1 uncultured Mycobacterium sp. | reverse complement strand
CTCCTCCGGTGTGGAGAACAACGAGCCGACGTCGACGTCGAAGCCGATGTCGGCGAACGCGGTCGCGATCACCTTCTGGCCGCGGTCATGGCCGTCCTGGCCCATCTTGGCGACCAGAATCCGCGGCCGACGTCCGTCAGCCTCGGCGAACGTGTTCACGAGTTCCGTTGCGGTAGAGATATTGCTGACCGTCCCCACCTCATCTCGATAGACGCCTGCGATCGTACGGATCTCGGCCTGATGCCGCCCGTACACCTTCTCGAGCGCGTCGGAGATCTCGCCCACCGTCGCGTGCGCGCGGGCCGCGGCGATGGCCAGCGCCATCAGATTGTTACCCAGACCGTCTTCGCCCGCCGATTCGAATTCGCCTGCAGCCCTGGTGAGTTCGGCCAATGCAGCCTGGGTTGCGGCCTCATCACGCTCGGCGCGCAGCTTCTCCAGCTTCGAGATCTGCTCGGCACGTACCCGGCTGTTCTCGACCTTGAGAACCTCGACCTCATGGTCCTCGTCGACCTGGTACTTGTTCACACCGATGACCGGCTGCGCGCCCGAGTCGATCCGCGCCTGGGTGCGCGCGGCGGCCTCTTCGATACGCATCTTCGGAATGCCCTCGCCGATCGCCTGAGCCATCCCGCCGTGCTCGGCCACCTCGTGGATGTGGGCGCGGGCCCGCTCGGCGAGCTGGTGGGTCAACCATTCGACGTAATACGAACCGCCCCACGGGTCGATCGGACGTGTCGTACCGGACTCCTGCTGGAGCAGCAGCTGGGTGTTGCGGGCGATCCGCGCCGAGAAGTCGGTGGGCAGTGCGAGCGCCTCATCGAGCGCGTTGGTGTGCAGGGACTGGGTGTGCCCCTGGGTGGCGGCCATGGCCTCGATGCAGGTTCGCGCGACGTTGTTGAACGGATCCTGCGCGGTCAACGACCACCCCGAGGTCTGCGAGTGGGTACGCAGCGACAGCGACTTGTCGTTGCGTGGTTCGAACTGGGCGACCAGCTCACTCCACAGCAGCCGGCCTGCACGCAACTTGGCAACTTCCATGAAGAAGTTCATCCCGATGCCCCAGAAGAACGACAGACGCGGTGCGAACTTGTCGATGTCCAGCCCCGCATCCAGGCCGGCCTTGATGTATTCGACGCCGTCGGCCAGCGTGTAGGCGAGCTCCAGATCGGCTGTGGCGCCGGCCTCTTGGATGTGATACCCGGAGATCGAGATCGAGTTGAACTTCGGCATCTTCGCGCTCGTGTAGCCGAAGATGTCGGAGATCACCCGCATCGAGGGCTTCGGCGGATAGATATAGGTGTTGCGGACCATGAACTCCTTGAGGATGTCGTTCTGAATGGTCCCTGCCAGCTTCTCCGGGGGTACGCCCTGTTCCTCGGCGGCGACCACGTAGAGCGCCAGGATGGGAAGCACGGCGCCGTTCATCGTCATCGACACCGACACGGTCGACAGGTCGATACCGTCGAACAGTTGCCGCATATCGAGGATGGAATCGATTGCCACGCCTGCCATCCCCACGTCGCCCGCCACTCGCGGATGGTCGGAGTCGTACCCGCGGTGGGTGGCCAGGTCGAACGCCACCGACAGACCCTTCTGCCCGGCGGCGAGGTTGCGGCGGTAGAACGCATTCGATTCCGCCGCGGTCGAGAAGCCGGCGTACTGGCGGATCGTCCACGGCTGGTTGACGTACATCGTTGGGTACGGGCCGCGCACGAACGGCGGTGCGCCGGGAAAGCTGTCCAGCGGATAGCCGGCATCGACCACCGCGTCGCGGTCGGCGGCGATGTAGACCGGCTTGACGTCGATTCCTTCCGGGGTGGCCCAATCCAGTTGGTCGGTGGTGTAACCGTGCGCCGCTGCGGCCGCGGCGACATGCTCGGTCACCGCCGCCTCGGTGGCGGGGTCCCCGGTCTTCTCGCCGTCCAGGGGTACATCCGCGAAGTTGGCGATACCCGGCTTTACGGTCGTCATGGTCAGGCTCCCAATCGTGTGAGCAGCGCCGACAATGCGGCGATCGCGTCGATCTTTGCGGTCAGGTACTCGTCTGGCTTGCTGGACGCGTCGGCGACCGCCTTCTCCGGACCGGCCAGATACACCCGCGACACTCCTGCCGCCCTGGCCGCGTCGACGACCGCCGCCGCCTCGGCGGCATATCGGGAATCGGTGCCGCAGATGACGGCGACTCCTGCGCCGCCCGCATCCGAAATCGCCTGCGCGACCGCCGCCGCCTCCACGGGACCGGGATTGACGGCTTCCACGCCGCCCGACGCCAGCAGATTCGCCGCGAACGTGGTGCGGATGTTGTGTTCGGCCAATGGCCCCAGCGGGAGGAGCACTGCCGTGGGCCGGGATCCGTGCTTCTCCAGATAGGTATCTGAGCGGTCGCGCAATACTTCGAAACCGGCGGCGTAGCGCTGCACACCCGTACTCGGATGAGCTTGGGGCAGCGGCATTTCCGACAGGTTCGGATATTCGTTCACACCGGTGACAGCGGTGCGCCGGTGGGCGATGTCGTCGCTGCGCGTGTTGTTCACCGCCGCGATCTGTTCGGACAGGTACTCACGGGCATCTGCGAAGCCGCCGCGGGCTTCGATGTCGCGGAAGTGCTGCCACGCGTGGGCGGCCAGCTCGCGGGTAAGGTCTTCGACGAACCACGAACCGCCGGCAGGGTCGAGCACACGTCCGATGTGTGACTCCTCCAACAGCAGCAGCTGCGTGTTGCGGGCCATCCGCCGCGCGAAACTGGCTGCGGTGCCTGGCCATCCGCCAGGGATGGCGCTGTCGAACGGTTGAACCGCAACCGTGTCGGCTCCCCCGACACCCGCTGCGAAGGCGGCGACGGTGGTGCGCAGCATGTTCACCCACGGGTCGCGCTGCGACATCATCGGTGCGGACGTCACCGCGTGCACGGTCACCGCGCCGGCGTCAGGCGCTCCCACCACTTCGGCCACCCGCGCCCAGAGTTGCCGCGCCGCGCGCAGTTTGGCGATGGTCATGAACTGATCGTCGTCGGCGGCCAACCGGAAACTGATCTGACGCAAGGCTTCCGGCGCTGCCATGCCTCCGTCGACCAGGAGTCGCAG
>CAZOIX010000674.1:0-3088 GCA_964579685.1 uncultured Mycobacterium sp. | reverse complement strand
ATTCCACGCGGACCCGAAGATGTAACGCCGGCCTGGTTGGGGTCGGTGTTGAACGCCGATGTGCGCGCCGTCGACGTCACGCCGATCGGTACCGGCCAGACCGGTGCCACCTATCGGGTGTCGGCGACGTATGCGACCCCGCAGCCCGGGCTGCCCGACTCCTTCGCGGTCAAACTGTCCGCGCAGGACGACGCGGTCCGCGAACGCGTCGCGCTGGGCTACCGGTCGGAGGTCGAGTTCTACTCGCGGATCGCCGACAAGATGCGCATTCCGGTGCCGCAGAGTTTTCACTGCGACATCTCTTCCGACGGAGCCGATGTCGTGCTGCTGCTCGGTGATATGGCGCCCGCAGTGCAGGGTGACCAGATCGCCGGATGCAGCGAGCAGGAAGCCAGGCTGGCGGTGGAGGCCCTGGCGGGGCTGCACGGCCCGAGCTGGTGTGACCACCAGTGGATGGATCTCGCCGCGATCGCGATGCCGAAACCCGGAGACGACGCCGCGGCCGGCGGCCTCGGCGACATCTCGAAGATGGCCGCCGACATCGTGATCGACCGGCTGGGTGCGCGCATCAGCGGTGCGGATCAGGAAACCCTGGTCGCGTCGATGTCCTCGGTGACGCCGTGGCTGCGGGCCGAACCGCAGCGGTATGCCCTGATGCACGGCGACTACCGGCTCGACAACATGCTGTTCGACCCCGACCGGACGCGGGTCACCGTCGTCGACTGGCAGACCGTCGGAATCGGTCTTCCCGGACGCGATCTCGCCTACTTCACCGGGACCAGCCTCGACCCTGCGTTGCGAGCCGCGGTGGAGCGCGATCTCGTCGAGACCTACCACAAGGCGCTGCTCGGCTATGGGATCACGGATTACGACGCCGACACCTGCTGGCGCGACTACCGTCTCGGCGCGGTGCAGGTGCCGCTGCTCGTCGCATTGGGCACCGCCTTCGCATCGACCACCGATCGCGGCGACGACATGATGTTGGCCATGCTGCGCCGCGGCTGCCAGGCGATCCGCGAATTGGACACGCTCGAACTGATCAACGAGTACGCATCGAGCTGACCCATGCCGCCGCGTCGCCGGTGGTTTCCACGGTCGCGACACCGGACGGTAGTGGCGGACGGTCGACCATGACGACCGTGACCCCGAGGGCCGCGGCGGCGTCGAGCTTCGGTCGGGTCATCGCGCCGCCGCTGTTCTTGGTCACCAGCGCATCGATGCGGTGCTCACGAAGCAACGCCAGCTCGTCGTCGTAGCGATACGGCCCCCGCGACAGCACCATCGCATGGCGGAGTGGGAGGTCCGCGACATCGGGTGGGGTGACAGCACGAATCAGGAACCATGCGTTGACATCCTTGAACGCCGCCGTTCCCGTGCGACCCGTCGTGAGAAAGATCCGCGAAAACCGTTTCTCGGCAACGGCTTTCGCGGCTTGGATGTCGGAGGCGACGACGACGGCGTCGCCGAGCGCCCACGGGGGCCGGACCAGCAACAGATGCGGCATCGCGAGTTCGCGGCACACCGTGGCGGCGGTGGAGGTGATCGTGGCCGCGAACGGGTGGGTGGCGTCGACGACGGCATCGACACCCGCATCGCGTAACCAGTTCCGCAGCCCGTCGGCGCCGCCGAACCCCCCGATGCGTACCTGCCCCACCGGCAGCGCGGGATCGGGCACCCGACCCGCCAGCGAACTGATGACCTCGACATCCGGATGGAGTCGCGCGGCCAGCGCGCGTGCCTCTGAGGTCCCGCCCAGCAGCAGGATGCGCATCAGTGGTTGTCCCGTCGGGTCCGTCCCGCTGAGTAGAGGTAGCTGTCGGTGAACCCCTCGGCGGCGAGCGCCTCGCCGACGAAGATGACGGCCGTTCGGGTGATGTCGGCGGCGTGCATCTGGTCAGCCAGCTCGGCCAGCCGACAACGAAGCACCTGCTGTTGCGGCCATGTCGCGAACGCGACCACCGCGCAGGGTGTTTCGGGCCGGTGCCCGCCGCCCAGCAGCTGCGCCACGACGGTGTCGATCTGCGCGGCGGCCAGATGGAGGACCAGAGTGCCCCCCGATGCGGACAGGGTGGCCAGATCTTCACCGGGCGGCATCGCCGTCGACAGCGTCGCCACTCGTGTGAGTGTGATCGTCTGCGCCACTCCGGGCACGGTGAGCTCGCATCCCAGCGCCGCGGCGGCGGCCGCGAAAGCTGTTACCCCGGGCACGATTTCGTAGTCGATGCCGAGCTGATCGAGACGTCGGCATTGTTCGGCGACCGCGCTGTAGATCGACGGGTCCCCGGAGTGCAGCCGCGCCACGTCGTGACCGGCGGCGTGCGCGTCGGCGATCTCGGCGATGATCGCGTCCAGCGTCAGTGGGCCGGTGTCCACCACGCGGGCACCGGAGGGACACGATGCCAGCAGATCGTCGGGCATGATCGATCCGGCGTACAGGCATACGGGACAGCGGCTCAGGAGTCGCTGGCCGCGCACCGTGATCAGGTCGGTCGCGCCGGGACCCGCCCCGATGAAGTAGACGGTCATCGCTTGGTCACCGACCACTGCGTCACGGGCATCGCGGGCCGCCACCCGGTGAATCCGCCCAGCGGTTCGCCGTGCTGGTACTCGAAGCGCCGCAGTTCCCCGCCCTGGCGTGCATACCATTGGGCGATCAGGGCTTCGGACTCGACGGTGACGGCATTGGCGACAAGGCGCCCCCCCGCGGGCAACCGGTCGAAACACGCCTGGAGCAACCCCGGCTGCGTCAACCCGCCGCCGATGAAGATGGCGTCCGGCGGCGGCGCGACGTCGAAGGCCGCCGGGGCGTCGGAGGCAACCTCGACGCGGGCCCCGAAGGCGACCGCGTTCTCGTTGATGCGTTTGCGCCGCGCTTCGTCGCGCTCGAATGCCACGGCATGGCATCCGTTTCCGCTGCGGCACCATTCGATCGCGATGCTGCCGGACCCCGCCCCGACATCCCACAGCTGTTCACCCGGCCTCGGGGCCAGCGCGGCGAGTGTCAACGCCCGCACCGGCTGTTTGGTGATCTGACCGTCGTTGGCGTACACGTCGTCGGGTAGCACGGTGAAGCGGCGCTCGTCGGGGA
>CAZOIX010000673.1:0-3091 GCA_964579685.1 uncultured Mycobacterium sp. | reverse complement strand
TCGGGCCGCCGCTTTTCGACGTCGAGCGCCAGATCCGCCCACGGGCAGATCAGCCCCAGCGCCGCAGGCAGCACGATGCCGCGGTCGCGCAGGGCCATCGCCAGCGCCAGCGTCAGCCCGCCGCCGGCCGAATCACCCACGACCACCATCTTTTCCGGATCGACCCCACAGCCCAGCAGCGTGGTGTACACCTCGACCATCTGTTCCAGCGCGACCGGATAGCGGGCCTCCGGCGACAGCGCATAGTCGGGCACCACCACCGTCATCCCCGCCGCTGCGGCGAGCCGACCCGCGACGCCGCGATAGCCGCGGGCGCTGCCCAGCCCGTACGCGCCGCCGTGCAGATAGAGCAGCATGACGCGGGAGCCAACCCCGACCGTGCGCTCCACCGGCACCCCGGCGACGAGCCCGCGCTGCCACCGCAAACCCCTCGGTGGCCGCGCCACAGCGGTGAACGCCTCGTACATTTTTCGCTTGCCGCGCACCGAGATTCGAGGCGAGGCGAACGGCGAGCGGCACCCCCGCAGTGCCGCCCGCACGACCTTGCGACGGATCCTCACGCCAGCGCTCCCGCGGGTGTCTTCGCCCCGAACTGCAGTGCGCTGTCGGCGACCGGATCCTCGAGCAGCATCTTGGAGTCCTTCTCGAAGTGCATCAGCACCTGCCAGGGCAGCTTGGCGCCCTGCCGCGGCATGACGTCCTTGCCGCGCTGCACGTAGCCCGACTGCAGCTGATCCAGCATGCCGTCGTCCAGCGCGCAGCCCTCGACGTCGTGCGGGGTCACCACGGCAAAACCGTTGGCGTCCATGTGCTTGAACAACCGGATCAGGTATTCGCCGGCGATGTCGGCCTTCAGCGTCCACGGTGCGTTGGTGTAGCCGAACATCCACGCCAGGTTGGGGATGTCCTCGACCAGCAGACCCTTGTAGGTCATCTTGTCGTGCAGGGCACGCGGCTGGCCGTCGACCGACAGCTGCATGCCGCCGAGCATCTGCAGGTTCAGCCCCGTCGCCGTGACGATGATGTCGGCGTCCAGATGCCGCCCGGACCTCAGCAGAATGCCTGTCTCGGTGAAGCTTTCGATCTCGTCGGTGACCACCGAGGCCCGCCCCGAGGCCAGCACGTCGAACAGGTCGCCGTCGGGTACCGCGCACAGCCGCTCGTCCCACGGCATGTACTTCGGGGTGAAGTGGCTCATGTCGAATCCGGCGCCGAGGCGGCGCTTGGCCTGCCACAGCAGGAACCGCCGCATGGTGCGCGGCCAGCGCCGGCACGCCTTGTACAGGCCGCGCTGGATCACGATGTTGCGCTTGCGCCCCATCTCGTAGACCGTGTCGTCGGACAGGAACCGGTTCAGGAACTCCGAGATCTTGTCGAACGCCGGCAGCGAGAACACATACGACGGTGAGCGTTGCAGCATCGTCACGTGCGCGGCGTCGTCGGCCATCGCCGGGATCAGCGTCACCGCGGTGGCACCGCTGCCGATCACGACGACCTTCTTGCCGGTGTAGTCCAGGTCCTCGGGCCAGTGCTGCGGATGCACGGTGCGCCCGGTGAAGCGGCCGGCGCCCGGGAAGGTCGGCAGGTAGCCGGCGTCGTAGTTGTAGTAGCCGGTGCAGCTGATCAGATAGCCGGCGGTGTATTCGCGGGTGTCTCCGGTGGCCTCGTGCACGGCGGTGACCGTCCAGCGCGCCTCGGCGCTCGACCAGTCCGCGGCGACGATCTTCAGGCCGTAGTGGATCTTCTCGTCGACGCCGTATTCGGCGGCGGTGTCGGCGATGTACTGGCGGATCGACGGGCCGTCGGCGAGCACCTTGCGCTCGTGCCACGGCCGCCACTTGTAGCCGAAGGTGAGCATGTCGGAGTCCGACCGGATGCCCGGGTAGCGGAACAGGTCCCAGGTGCCGCCGAGGCGTTCGCGGCGTTCCAGGATCGCGAGGGACCTCTGCGGGAACTCCGCCGTGATCTGGCAGGCCGTGCCGATGCCGGACAGGCCGGCGCCGATGATCAGTGTGTCGAAGTGCTGCGTCATGCCTAAAGAATGGCCGCCGTCACGCCCCCGGGTCTTGACACGAGCCGACAAGTTTTTACCATTTCCGGACAGGGAGTGTGCATGGACAGTGTGATCCGGTCCGCGGCGTTGCGGGGCTATTCGGAGCTGGTGCGCGAGCTGGGCGGTGACCCCGCGGCGTTCCTGACCCGCTTCGGTATCCCCGCGGACGCCGAACGCGATGACGAGGCGTTCATCCTGTTCGCCTCGCTCACCCGTGTGCTCGAGGCCACCGCCGAGGAGCTGGCGTGCCCCGACTTCGGGCTGCGGCTGTCGGGACGTCAGGGGTTGGAGATCCTCGGGCCCATTGCGGTGATCGCCCGTAATGCGTCGACGGTGCTCGGCGGGGTCGAGGCGGTCGGGCGCTTCCTCTATATCCACTCCCCCGCGCTGAAGCTGTCGGCCGGGCCGCGCACCGACGGCGGTCTCGTGTTCACCTACGAGGCGACGGAACCAAGCGCCACCTTCATCCAGGGATACGAACTGAGCATGGGCATCGCGGCGCAGGTCGTCCGGCTGCTGGGCGGGCCTGCCGCGCGTCTGCACGTCGTCTCGTTCCCGCATGCCCAGCGGGGCAGCGACGCCGCCTACCGCGAAGCGCTGGGCTGCCCGGTGCGCTTCGAGCAGACGTGGTGCGGATTCGAGCTGTCCGCCGAGATGGCCGCCCGTCGGATCGAGAACGCCGATCCGCAGACCCAGCGCATCGCCACCAAATACCTCGAGGCGACCTATCTGCCGACCGACGCACCGCTGTCCGACCGGGTGGCCGAGCTGGCCCGCCGGTTGCTGCCGACCGGGCAGTGCACCGCCGAGGCCATCGCCGACGAGCTCGCGTTGCACCCGCGGACTCTGCAGCGTCGCCTGGGTGAGGAGGGTGTGCGGTGTTCGGATATCGTCGACCGGGAGCGCCGCGCGCAGGCCGCGCGCTACTTCACCGAACCCGGGCTGCATCTGTCGCAGATCGCGGGGCTGCTCGGGTATGCCGAGCAGAGCGCGCTGAACCGGTCGTGCCGGCGGTGGTTCGGGAAGACGCCGCGGCAG
>CAZOIX010000672.1:812-3092 GCA_964579685.1 uncultured Mycobacterium sp. | reverse complement strand
TTCGAGGTCACCACACCAAAATCCGATGCGGGTGTACGCGATGTCGAGGTACCGCCACACCTGCTACCCATACTCAAAGACCACCTAGCGCGATACGTCGGCGACGACAAGGACGCGCTGCTGTTCCCGGCGCAGCAGGGCGGGCACCTCGCACCCGCAAGCCTCTATCGCCAGTTCTACCCAGCGCGCGAGACCGCTGGCCGACCAGACCTGCGCTGGCACGATCTAAGGCACAGTGGTGCTGTCCTGGCCGCAGCGACCGGCGCAACACTCGCGGAATTGATGGCCCGCCTGGGACATTCGACGCCAGCGGCCGCGATGCGCTATCAGCACGCCGCCCGCGGACGCGACAGACAGATCGCGGCGTTGCTATCGAAGCTCGTGGAAACCGGGGGTTCGTGATGGGTGAGCCGTTGCGATACGTGGTCGTGTGTTCATGCACCGGCAGCATCGAACCAATCGCCTATATTGACGACGCCCGCCCCGCCGCGGAAATCACGGTCGACGCTGTTAGCGAAGGGCGGAAGCGCACAGTTTCTCAGATTGGTTACCGTCCGGGGGATGCCCGTTGGCGTGCCCCTGACGGATTCGAGGTCGAGTCCTCGAAAAGTTTCAACGTCACCCGAACAGTGTTGGACTGGGACGATATGACCTCCTGGTGGATGGTGCGCTGCGTGGAATGCGACACGCAAGCGCAGATGAACGACACCAATCTGCGGCGCATCGGTGACAAGTTCGCCGCCGCCGCGTGGCCAGTAGTGCCAACACCGGTAGTCGGCGACCCGCCGGTGTTGAGGTGGGATGCGGACGGGCGGGCGGTCGAGTTCGGTGACGCTGAGATCTCTACATGGGTCAACCGGAACCTCGTCCCCCTCAGCGTGTTGGTCACGGAATCTCAGGGCAACGTGTAGTCTTTAGGTGCGCTCGCGTAGCGCGCCGCGTCCGAATTCCCGGAATGGGCGGCATCGTTTTCGATGCCGAGAAGGACGCGGAAGATGGCAAAAGCCACTGCGAATTCAAGTCGCCCATATCTATCGATCGGTCAGACCGCGGACTACCTCGGTCTGACCGATCGGACTGTGCGCCAAATGGTAAGCGACGGCCGTTTGACGGCCTACCGCTTGGGCCCTCGTGTTGTGCGACTCCGACGCGAAGAGATCGACGCTGCCATGCAGCCATTCGGCGGTGCAGCGTAGACATGCCTCAGACAAGAAAAAGGCCGGCGGGCAACCGGCCTTCTCCAAAGTCCACGGCGACGGACTATCACCATTCTAGCGGTGACTTCTGTCATCAGCCGCTAGCCGCGGATGAACGTCGCGAACGACGACTCCTCGAGGAGCTGCAGGCCCTCGGCTATGGCATCACGATGCCGTGCCGGGTCTGTCGTAGGCCTTTGACTTCTGCGCGTTCGCTGGCTGCGCATGTCGGCCCAGTGTGCAGTGCACGGGCGGTGGCGGAATGAGCAGCATTGTCGCCGGGTCACCGACGGACCGTCCTGCATTGTCGTGGCGCGACTTCAACAGTGAGTTGACTCTCGAAGACTCCGCCGACTTGCAGGCGCTGGAACAAGCGCTGATCGAGGGCGCGATGAGCGCAAGTCCTATTCCGCCGCTCATGGAGTTGGACGAGATTCCAGCCTTTCTAGTGGGATTCGCGCGCGCGATCGTCATCTCATCGCTCAACGAGGCGGTGGCCGAATGACAGCGATGTCCGCTAAGGAACGCCTTCTCGATGCCCTGCAGGTTCACGGCAGTGAGGTCGACACAGACAAAGGGAAGGCGCAGTGCCCCGCCCACAGTGACGGGAACCCATCCTTGTCGTTGGCTACCCGCCGCGACGGTAAAGGTGTGGTTCTTTACTGCCACGCTGGTTGCGACCTCAGCGCCGTACTGGCCGCGTTGAACCTGTCGGAGCGGGATTTGTTCGATGACAACGCAATCCGCGATGCGTACCGAAAGCAGGCTGATTACCGCTACCCGGACGGCCGCGTTGTGCACCGCAAGCCCAACAAGTCATTTCCTCAGTCATTTACTCGAGGAAGTAACCGGGAGTGCAAGGCGCTGTTCCACGCCGACAAGATCGGCGAAGCCCCATTGGTGTACGTCGCCGAAGGTGAAAAGGACGTACTAGCGATCGAGGCGGTGGGCGGTGTCGCTGTGTGCTCAGCGATGGGTGCGGGCAAGGCTCACCTGGCCGACTGGTCGCCGCTGAAAAACAAGTCAGTTGTCATCGTCGCCGACAAGGATGTGACCCTTACGCTCTCCGGCGCCGGCGATGTGA
>CAZOIX010000672.1:0-802 GCA_964579685.1 uncultured Mycobacterium sp. | reverse complement strand
GCCAAGATTGCCGAACTGCTCGACGGTTCTGCAACCGAGGTGCGGATTGTCGAAGCCGCCGTGGGAAAGGACGCCGCCGATCACATAGCTGCCGGAAGGGAATTAGACGATCTCGTCGAACTGCACATGACTGACGGGGCTGAGGTTCTCGACGATCTGCACGCTCTCCTCAACCGATACGTCGTACTGCCCGATCGGAACGCTTCGGCGGCAGTGACACTGTGGATTGCGACGACTCACGCTCTGCCGGCGTTCGAGTGTGCCCCGCGGCTGGTCGCCAATAGCGCGACTAAACGGAGCGGCAAGACGCGGTTGCTCGACATCATCACCGGCACTTGCCATCAGCCGTTGGCGACGGTGAACGCGACAGTCGCGGCGATCTTTCGGTCGATCGGTGGCGACCATCCGCCGACGTTGGTGATCGACGAGGCCGACACGTTGTTCGGTTCGAAGCGGCTCGCGGAGCAGAACGAAGACCTGAGGGCTCTGCTCAACGCCGGACATCAGCGAGGCCGTCCCGCACTGCGATGCGTCGGCCCGAGCCAGATACCGACTGAGTTCACAACATTCGCGATGGCGGCGCTGGCCGGTATCGGAGGTATGCCCGACACGGTCACCGACCGCGCGGTGAACATCACGATGCGTCGCCGCACCAAGGATGAGAAGGTGGCACAGTTCCGGTCGCGCCGCGACGGACCCGCACTCGCTGCGCTTCGGACCCGGCTCGCTGCGTGGGCGAAGAACAACCTCGAGGTGCTCGCGGCAGCTGAACCCGATATGCCCGTGGAGGACCGTGCTGCCG
>CAZOIX010000671.1:2184-3096 GCA_964579685.1 uncultured Mycobacterium sp. | reverse complement strand
GGCCATCGCTTCGGGCCGGATGACACCGGCGGCACTGGCCACGCTGACCGCCGCGTTCACCCTGGGAATCCAGCCCACCGGACTCATCGCGGTCGCCGCGCTGCTGGCGGGCGGGCGGCCGATCCTGCGCATCCTGGTGCGCAGGCACCGCCTCGTCGGCACCTGGCCCCTGGTGACCCCGATGCTGGCGGCAGGAACGGTGATCCTGACCGTCGTCTTCGCCGACCAGACGATCGCGACGGTGCTGGAGGCCACCAGAATCCGCACCTCCATCGGGCCCGCGCAGGAGTGGTGGACCGAGAACCTGCGCTACTACTACCTGATCCTGCCCACGGTCGACGGATCCCTGTCGCGGCGGTTCGGTTTCCTGATGACCGCGTTGGCGCTGTTCGCGTCGCTGTTCATCCTGCTGCGGCGCAAGCGGGTTCCCGGTGTCGCGCGTGGGCCCGCGTGGCGACTGATCGGCACGATCTTCGGGACGATCTTCTTCCTGCAGTTCGCCCCCACCAAATGGGTGCACCACTTCGGCCTGTTCGCCGCCGTGGGCGCCGCGATGGCAGCACTGGCGACCGTCCTGGTGTCGCGGTCCGTGCTGCGGTGGTCACGCAACCGGATGGCGGTGGTGGCGGCCGTATTGTTCCTTCTCGCACTCTGTTTCGCGACCACCAACGGATGGTGGGACGTATCGAGCTACGGCGTCCCGTTCAACAACGCGATGCCCAAGATCGGCCCGGTCACGGTCAGCACGATCTTCTTCGCACTGTTCGCGCTCGCGGCGATCTGGGCGACGCTGCTGCATTTCGCGGACCGCCGGTGGGGCGAAGACCGTGTGACACGGGCCATCACGGCCGCGCCGATCCCGGTCGCTGCGGGTTTCATGGTGCTCGTCTTCGTGGGCTCGATGCTCGCGGG
>CAZOIX010000671.1:0-2174 GCA_964579685.1 uncultured Mycobacterium sp. | reverse complement strand
TCGCGGGCGTGGTGCGCCAGTACCCGACCTACTCCAACGCGTGGGCCAACCTGCGTGCCTTCACCGGCGGGTGTGGTCTGGCCGACGACGTTCTGGTGGAGCCCGACCCGAACGACGGCTACCTGAATCCGCTGCCAGGTGACTACGGTCCGCTGGGCCCGCTCGGCGGCGTCGGGCCGAAGGGATTCACCCCCAATGGCGTGCCGGAAAAGATTGTCGCCGAGACGATCCGGATGAACCTGCCGATGCCCGGCACCGACTACGACTGGGACCAGCCGACGAAACGCAAGACCCCCGGTATCAACTCCTCGACGGTCCCGCTGCCGTACGGCCTGGACCCCGCACGGGTGCCGGTGGCTGGCAGCTACGTCGAGGGACCCCAGCAGCAGAGCCGACTGACCTCCGCGTGGTATCAGTTGCCGCCCCGCGAGGACGCACACCCCCTCGTGGTGGTCACCGCCGCGGGCAACATCACCGGCGACAGTGTGTTCAACGGCCGGACCGAGGGACAGACCGTCGAGCTGGAGTACGCGCTCCCCGGTCCCGACGGCGCACCGATGCCCGCGGGCAGGCTGGTGCCCTACGACCTCGGGCCCGTGCCGTCGTGGCGCAACCTGCGCTTCCCCCGCGCGCAGATTCCGGCCGACGCCGTGGCGGTACGCGTTGTCGCCGAGGACCTTTCGCTCACACCCGGCGACTGGGTCGCCGTCACTCCGCCGCGGGTGCCGGAGCTGCGGTCGGTACAGGAGTACGTCGGGTCGGATCAACCCGTGCTGATGGACTGGGCGGTCGGGCTGGCGTTCCCCTGCCAGCAGCCGATGCTGCACGCCAACGGCGTCACCGAGGTGCCCAAGTTCCGCATCACACCCGATTACAACGCCAAGCGCAAGGACACCGACACCTGGGAGGACGGTCTGAACGGTGGCCTGCTGGGCATCACCGATCTGCTGCTGCGCGCGCACGTGATGGCGACCTACCTGTCGAACGACTGGGGACGCGACTGGGGTTCGCTACGCAAGTTCGACGAGGTAGTAGAAGCGGAAGTCGCGCAGCTTCAGTTGGGTACCGCCACACACGGCGGCCTGTATTCGCCCGGCCACATCAGGATCAAGCCGTGACCGCGGATCGCATCCGACTCGGTGGCGCGACGCTCACCCGCGTCATCGAAACCCAGGTCGACAACCTGCCGGTGGAGATTTTCCCCCGCACGCCGCCCGAAACCTGGCGTGAGGACAGCGAATTCAGGCCGACGTACTGGAACGACGGCGGCTGGCGGATCGCCATGCAGATCTGGGTCGTCGAGGTGGACGGGATGACCGTGCTCGTCGACACCGGTGCGGGCAACGACAAGGCGCGGCCGCTGATGGCGGTGCTGGACCATCTGCAGACCGATTTCCTGACGGTGCTGGGCCGGGCGGGCTTCGACCCTGCCGATATCGACGTGGTGGTGAACACCCACCTGCATTTCGACCACGTCGGCTGGAACACCAGACACGACGGCGAGGGATGGGTGCCGACGTTCCCCAACGCCCGCTATCTGATGCCCGAAGCCGACCACCGGCACTTCTGCCCCGACGGTCCTGCGCAGACCTCGACCCCGCGCTCCGAGGACGAGGAAGCGACCCAGCATCATGTCCGAACGGTGTTCGCGGACAGCGTGTCTCCCGTCGCCGAGCAGACCGAGTTGTGGTCGGGCGACCATCAACTCAGCGAGTCACTCTGGCTGCGTCCCGCCCCGGGGCATACGCCGGGCGCGTCGGTGGTCTGGCTGGACGCGGGCAAGCCTGCAGTCTTCGTCGGCGATCTGACGCACTGCCCGGTGCAATTGGGTCGACCCAACGATCCATGTGCGTGGGACGAGGACTTCGACGCGGCGGCGGTGGCGCGCAAGAGGGTACTGACCGAGGCGTCGCGGCGCCGCGCCGCGGTGATCCCCGCGCACTATCCGGGGCACGGCGGGGCGACCGTCGTGGCGCGCGGCGACGCGTTCATGGTCGACGACTGGCTGGAGCTTCCGTCGATCTGAGGATGTCGCTGCGGCAGTCGACATGCGACTGGCCCGTCTGCTCCATACACACCAACACCGGCTGCTGCCTCTCCGAAGGAAGTGCCGGGTCATCGGGACCGGGATTGACTGTGGGACTGGAGATCTCGCCGGGATACATCGACCAGAT
>CAZOIX010000670.1:0-3100 GCA_964579685.1 uncultured Mycobacterium sp. | reverse complement strand
CACACCGCATGCCGGCGGCCGCTTGACAACTTAGGGACCTGGGATGTCTAGCTGGCCGCCCAGTCCACCAGCTTGTCAGCGGGCCAGGTGTTCACGATCCGTTCGACAGGCACTCCCAGGTCAAGCGCCCGCTGGGCACCGTAGCCGAGGAACTCCAACTGGCCGGGCGCGTGGGAGTCGGTGTCGATGGAGAACAGGCAGCCGACTTCGAGTGCGAGGTTCAGCAGGCGGGTCGGCGGGTCACGCCGTTCGGGCCGCGAGTTGATCTCCACTGCGGTGCCGTTCTCCCGGCAGGCCGTAAACACCTTCGCCGCATCGAATTTCGACTCCGGACGGACACCCCGCCCGCCGGTCACCAATCTTCCCGTACAGTGGCCGAGCACATCCGTGTGCGGGTTGGCCACGGCCTTGAGCATGCGTCGCGTCATCGCCGGCGCATCCATCGACAGCTTCGAGTGCACGCTGGCGACGACGACGTCGAGCCGCGCAAGCAGGTCGTCCTCCTGATCGAGCGAACCGTCATCGAGGATGTCGACCTCGATACCGGTGAGGATTCGCATCGGGGCCACCATGTCCCGGATCTCGTCGATCACGTCGAGCTGCTCGCGCAGCCGCTCGGGCGACAGGCCGTTGGCGACTCGCAGCCGCGGCGAGTGGTCGGTCAGCGCGCAGTACTCGTGGCCCAATTCCTTTGCCGCCAGCATCATCTCTTCGATCGGTGCCGAGCCGTCGGACCAGTTCGAGTGCACATGCAGGTCCCCCCGCAACGCAGCGCGAACGTCCCCGCCGCCGAGATCAGCAGCGTTGGAACGCAATTCGGTGAGTGCATCGGGTTCGCGCCCGGCCCACGCGGCGGCGATGACCTTCGCCGTCTTGGGCCCGACCCCGGGCAGCGACTGCCAACTGTTGGCCGCGCCGTGGCGCTCGCGCTCGGCATCCGACAGCGCCTCGACGACATCGGCGGCGTTCCGGTAGGCCATCACGCGACGGGGATCCTCACGCGCCCGGTCCTTGTAATAGGCAATCTGCCGCAGGGCGATGACCGGGTCCATGGTTTCAGTGTGCCCGGTCAGGGCGCACGCCACGCAGGGTCCCGGCCCGTCATGCCGACGATGCGGTCCAGCGCCGGCGCGTGATCGGCAACCGGCACCGCGCGCTCGAACAGGCCCTCGACCGGTTCCTCGGCGGCGAACTGTGCGACGTGCGGTAACACCGCGTCAGCGGTGGCAGGGTCGATGTCGTAGGGCTGGCCGGTGGCCCGCGCCAGATCCCACCCGTGTACCACCACCTCCATCAGCGCGATCAGTCCACCCACTTCGCCGGGGAAGTCCACGCCCCCGGCCCGGCTCATGCCCTGCCAGGCCGCCGGATCCCCGAATGCGGTGGCCAGCTCCATCAGGTGTCGCGGGTAGGCCGTGCGCCAGTCGGCGTCGAGCGCACCGTCGAACGTCGGGGGAGTGTCGGTCAGCGGGCCGAAGTCCTTGCGGGCTGCTGCGGCGAACGCGAGGGCGAGGCCGCCGATGTGCGCCACCAGTTCATCGACCGGTAGCTGCTCGCACGGGGTGGATGCGGTCAGCTGCTGGTCGGTGACGTTCGCCAATACCTGGGCAGTGCGTCGGCAGGCTGGAGTCAAGTCGATCATGTCCGTACCGACCCCCTCGGCGGCCGAAACTCATCGGTCCCCGATCGGATTCGTGGCGCCCCTGACAAGAGCGGCCACCTGGCTCTGCGGGCCACCGGCGAAGAACAGCATCTCGTCGCCCGCCTCCAGCACGTCGTCCGGCTTGGGGAACAGGATCCCGGTCTCACGAATGACGATCGCCAGTGCGGTGTTCTCCGGCAACGGCACCTCCTGCATCCGCCGGCCGACCAGTGGATCGCCTTCGGGCAGCGTCAGTTTCGCCAGGCTCACCTGGCCCCGGCGCAATTCCATCAAGCGCACCACGTGGCCGATGTCGATTGCGCCCTCGATCGCCGCCACCAGCGCGGCGGGCGCCGATACGGCAACGTCGACGCCCCACGCCTCGGTGAACAGCCACGCGTTACGCATGTCGTTGACGCGCGCCACCACCCGATCCACCCCGAACTCCGTCTTGGCCAGCAGCGACGCCGTCAGGTTCACCTTGTCGTCGCCGGTCGCAGCGATCACCACATCGCAGGTCTGTATCCCCGCATCCTCGAGCGAGGCCAGCTCGCAGGCGTCAGCAAGCAACCAGTCCGCATCCGGCACCGTCTGCGGTTCGTAGTGCCGGATGTTGTGCTCGATCAGCAGGACCTTGTGGCCGTAGCCCAGCAGTTCCTGGGCCACGGATCGCCCGATCGCCCCGGCGCCGGCGATGCCGATGCGCATCTTCTGCCGCTCGTCGACGCGGCCCGGCTCCTCGGTGATTCGCCGCGTCAGTCGGAACACTGATTCATCGTCGCACCTGACCACCGGGGTCGGTGGCCGTGGTAGGTGTTTACTGCACCCCGAACACCGCCACCACAGTCCGACCGAAGGCAACTGAAATGACCTTGCAGCAGCTGTATCTGGTGCTGCTGGCCGGTGGGCTCGTGTTGTTGGCCAGCATCGTAGCCACCAGGGCGGCGAGCCGGGTGGGGTTGCCCAGCCTGTTGTTGTTCCTCGGCGTCGGCGTCATCGTCGGTGAGGACGGGCTGGGGCTGCATTTCGACGACTACCTACTTGCCGAACATCTCGGTACCACGGCGCTGGCGATCATCCTCGTCGAAGGCGGCCTCACCACACGGTTCTCGGATGTGCGCAAAGTGTTGGCTCCCGCGGGCGCGTTGGCCACCATCGGTGTCGGCATCAGCATGGCGGTCACGGCCGCAGGCGCGCATCTGCTGCTCGGCATGGGATGGCAACTGGCGCTGCTGCTCGGCGCCGTTGTGTCGGTCACCGACGCCGCCGCGGTGTTCTCGGTGCTGCGCGTGGTGCCGCTGCCACGCAGGGTGAAGGGTCTGCTGGAGGCGGAGTCCGGATTCAACGACGCCCCTGCGGTCATGCTCGTGCTGATGTTCAGCGTGATTCCCTTGGAGCTGTCCCCGGTGCACGCGCTCGCGGAAGTCTTCTACGAGTTGGCCGCCGGCGCCGCGATCG
>CAZOIX010000669.1:0-3105 GCA_964579685.1 uncultured Mycobacterium sp. | reverse complement strand
CGGCGAGTCAACGACGCTGACCCACGAGCAGGCGGTCGCGCGGATCGTGGACCATTGGGAGATGTTCGAGACGATCCGATTCGACCTCAACCTGGTGGTGGCAGGCGATGACGGTGAGCACGTGGCCATCGTCTACCAGTCGCCGATGGAACTGAAGGACGGCACGAAGACCGAGGTCGGCAGCATGGAGATCTTCCGCGTCGTCGACGGTCGGATCGTCGAAGTGTGGAATTGCGGCTACAAACAAGGGGTTTGGCAGTGACTGATCGCGTTTTGGACGAACTCGGCTATTACCTACTCGCCGGCGCCGGCGGAGAGGGGCCGGCGGGATTGATGGATGAGGCGCGCCGTGGCGAAGAACTCGGATTCGGCACGGGCTTCATCTCCGAACGCTGGAACGTCAAAGAGGCGTCATCGTTGACCGGTGCGGCGCTGGCCGTCACCGACCGGATGCAGATCGCCACCGCCGCAACGAATCACAACACCCGCCATCCACTGATCACCGGGTCATACGCGACGACCATGCACCGGCTGTCGAAAGGGCGGTTCACGCTGGGAATCGGCCGCGGGGTGGCGGCGATGTATTCAGCCTTCGGGGTACCTGCCGTGACGACTGCGCAGATGGAGGACTTCGCCCAGGTCATGCGGAGACTCTGGCACGGGGAACTCATCTTCAACCACGACGGGCCGATCGGTAAGTACCAGTTGCTGTTCCTGGATCCGGACTTCAACGAGGACATCCGGCTGGCGATCGTGGCCTTCGGCCCTCAGACGCTGGCGCTGGGGGGTCGTGAGTTCGACGACGTCATCCTGCACACCTACTTCACCCCCGAAACGCTGCAACGCGCGGTGAAAACTGTCAAAGACGCTGCGGAACAAGCGGGCCGCAACCCCGACGACGTCAAGGTCTGGTCCTGCTTCGCGACCGTCGGCGACCATCTGCCCGAGGAACTCCGGCTGAAGAAGACCGTGGCGCGGCTGGCAACCTATCTGCAGGGCTATGGCGAACTCTTGGTGAACACAAACGGCTGGGATCTTTCAGTGCTGCAACGCTTCCGGGACGACGCCGTGGTGCAGTCCGTTGCCGGGGGTATCGACCACAAGGCCACCGCCGATCAGATCGAGCACATCGCCACGCTCATTCCCGACGAGTGGCTGGAGCCCTCGGCGACGGGATCGGCGCAGCAGTGTGTGCACCGCATCCGGAAAGAGTTCGACTACGGCGCCGACGCGGTGATCATGCACGGCGCGACGCCCGACGAACTCGAGCCGATCGTCGCCGAATACCGCGCCGCCACCGGGTGATTTCGGTGCGCTTACGACCGCTCAGCGATCGTTTGCGCACCGAAATCGCAAGAAACTAGGGCGTGATGACAGTGCGGCTCACCGGTTCTGCGGCGGCCTGTCTGCTGTAGATCCCGCGCCGAAGCGCCGACAGCAGCGCGTTGCGCGTCTCCTCCGGACGGATCAGATCATCGAACCCGAGATGCCCGGCCGATCGGAAGGACGCCTCGACCTCGGCCCTGCGCAGCTGGGACTCCATGTCCTCGGCGGCATGAGAGGCCTTGCTGAGGGCGGCGGCACTCATTGCCCCCATCGTGGCGCCGGGATAGGCGAACGTCGCGCCCTGGTTGTCGAAGCCCAGCAACGACATCACCATCGACCCGAAACCGTAGGCCTTGCGCAGGGTGACGTGCAGCTTCAGGGTGGTGGCCGCGGTCTGGGCGGCGAACATGCGAGCGCCGCTGCGCAGCACGCCGCTCTTCTCGGATCGGCTGCCGGGCAGCATGCCGGGATTGTCGGCGAGGAACACGATCGGCAGATGGAACGAGTCCGCGACGTTGATGAAATGTGCTGACTTGTCGGCGGCGTCGGCATCGATGGACCCGGCGAGCACCTTGGGCTGGTTGGCCACGACGCCGACGGGATGGCCGCCGAGATGGGCCAGCGCGCAGATCATCGCCTGGCCGAACTTCGGCTGCACCTCGAACCAGCTGCGGTCGTCGAACACCACGTCGAGGACGGCGCGCATGTCGTACACGCGGCGGTTGCCTCGCGGCACGATGTCCAGCAGTTCGGGTGTCGAGCGTGGTTCGCCCGCTTCGTCTTCGGGCAGCGACGCCGGATAGGACCATGCGCTTGGCGGGAAGTACGACTGGTAGCGGCGGATGTCGTCGAGGACCGCCTCGTCGTCGTCGGCGAGGTTGTGGATCACCCCGCTGGCGATCGCCACCGACGGTCCCCCCAGGTCTTCCTTCGAAATCTCTTCGCCGGTGGACTCTTTGACGACTGGTGGTCCTGCGGTGAAGATCGCACCCTGGTTGCTCATGATGGTCCAGTCGCATACGGGAGCGACCAGCGCGCCGTGTCCGGCCGACGGGCCGAGCAGGCCCCCGACCATCGGCACCTTGCCGGAGCACTGCGCCTGGGCGAGCAGATCGGTCGGCGTGCGCCCGTAGTGCTCGCCGCTCGGCCGGAACCCGGCGCCCTCGAGCAGCATCACGAGCGGAACCCTGTCTCGTAGCGCCAACTCCGCGAGCCGGTAGCGCTTGGCGTTGCCGCCGGGGCCGATGCTGCCCGCCAACGTGGTGAAGTCCTCGGCGCCGACCATCACCGGTGTTCCGTTGATGAGCCCCGAACCGGCGACGATCCCGTCGGCGGCGATCTCACCACCCACCAACGTGCCGAACTCGGAGAAGCTGCCCTTGTCGAGAAGGTGGTCGAGGCGTGCCCTGGCGTCGAGCTTGCCCTTGCCATGATGCTTGGCCAGCCGGTCCGGGCCGCCCATCGCCCGCGAACGCTCACGCCGAAGCTCGAGGTCTTCGAGCGTCTCTTTCCAGCCCTGCTCGTTCGTCATGCGCTCTTCCTGTCGTCGAAAGGCGATCGTCGCACCGGCATGTTCACGTTGACCATACTGAATTGCTTACTGTAGCGTCTGCGGGCATGGGTAGCGCCGCCGGCCTCACGGTCGACGGCGCGAAATGGCCGCTCGATGCCGTGGAGGTGCCCTTCGGTTCCTCGCTCACGCTTTCCAATGTGGCGGATGGCGGCCTTTCCATCACGCTCATGAAGGGCCGGGCGCTGTTCATGGCGCATCTACTGAAT
>CAZOIX010000668.1:0-3123 GCA_964579685.1 uncultured Mycobacterium sp. | reverse complement strand
ACGCGGTGATCATCGCGATGGTCGAATCGGCAGAACAGGCGGCAGCGGCGGTGGCCGCCGCGCATTACGCACCTGCGGGCGTACGCAGTTACGGGCCGCTGCGGTCCGATATCGGGCTCGACCCCGCTGAACACGAAGCCCGCGCGAGCGTGTTCGCGATGATCGAGACAGCGCGAGGGCTCTCGGCCCTCGATGAGGTCTGCGCCGTCGCGGGGCTCTCCGGTGTGTACGTGGGGCCGGCTGACCTCGCGATCACGCTGGGCGAGAACCCGATCACAGCGCTCACGTCTCCTGCGGTACTCGATGCGGTGGCGCGCATCCAGTCCGTCGCATCCGATGCGGGGCTGATCACCGGAATCCACGCCAACGCGGGCAAACCAGGAAAAGCTATGGCCGAATTGGGCTTTCGGATGATCACCCTGGCATCGGAATCCCAGGCATTGCGGCGCGGCGCGGTCGAGCATCTGAAGGATGCGCAATGACATCGACGGACCGTGTCGCACTGGTCACCGGTGCGGCCCGCGGGCAGGGGGCGGCGATCGTCAAGCGCTTGCATGCCGACGGCTTTCGGGTGAGCGCATGCGACCTGCTGGTCAGCGAATTGAAGGTCGGCGTGGACGCGCTGGGCGACGGTGTGCAAGCTGTCGAACTCGACGTGACGTCTGCACAGCAGTGGGACAGCGCGGTGCGGCAGACGGTCGATCGATTCGGCGCGTTGACCGCGTTGGTCAACAACGCCGGTGTCCTGCATCGCGCTTCGCTGGCCGACGAGACCGTCTCCGGCTTCGAGGGCAGCTGGCGGGTCAACTGTCTCGGGCCGTTCCTGGGAATCCAGGCGGCGCTCGAACACCTCCGGCGGGCCGAGGGCGCGGCGATCGTCAACACCTGCAGCACGGGTGCGATCCGGGCGTTTCCCCACCATGCGGCCTACGGCTCGTCGAAATGGGCGCTGCGCGGGCTCACCCAGATCGCGGCCGCAGAGCTTGCCGAGTCGGGTATCCGTGTCAACGCGGTCCTCCCCGGACCGGTCGAGACTCCGATGCTTGACGCCGCGACGCAGGCCCGCCTCGCCGAAAAGGGGCGGCTGGGTACGCCGATGGAGATCGCCGACGCGGTGGCGTTTCTGGTGTCCGAGCACGCGTCGTTCATCACCGGTTCCGAGCTCGTCGTCGACGGCGGACAATCCCTGCAGATCGGATGAACCAGATGGCGAAACCTCTCTCGGTGGGGATCATCGGCGCCGGACCCGGTGGTCTCGCGTTGGGAATCTTTCTGAGGAAGAACGGTTTTGACGACTTCACGATCTTCGACCGCGAGGACGGCGTCGGCGGCACCTGGCGGATCAACACGTATCCGGGACTGGCCTGCGATGTGAAGTCCCACCTGTACTCGTACTCGTTCGACCTCAACTCCCGCTGGTCGCGGCTGTGGTCCGGGCAACAGGAGATCCTCCGGTATTTCGAGCGTTGCGCCGACCGCTACGACCTTGACCGGCATCTGAAGCTGAACACCGAGATCGCCTCGGCACGGTGGGACGCCGAGACCAAGACCTGGCAGCTGACCACCACGAGCGGGCAGACCTACACGTTCGATGTGGTCGTATCGGCGGTCGGCCTGTTCACCCAGCCGGTGCTACCCGATCTCGCCGAGCAGGAGCCGTTCACCGGAACGCTGATGCACACCGCGCGGTGGGATCACTCCGTCGACCTCTCGGATGCGCGGGTGGCCGTCCTCGGTACCGGATCGACGGCGGCGCAGCTGATCCCCGAGGTCGCCAAGGTGGCCAAGAAGGTGTACTCGGTGCAGCGCTCGCCGACGTGGATTCTGCCGAAACCCGACCGCGCCTATACCGATCGGGAGAAATGGGTGTTCGGCCACGTTCCGTTCGCCAAGAAGATCTACCGAACGCGATTGTGGCTGCGCAGTGAGTCCAACATCGGTGTGATCGAGAACGGTAGCGACAAGACCCAGGAGTTCCGGGACATCGCACTGCGCACCCTGGAGGCCGCGGTTCCCGATGCCGAGCTGCGCAGCAGACTGACTCCTGAGCATCCGTTCGGCTGCAAGCGGCTCGTGTTCGCGACGGACTATCTGCAGGCCCTGTCCCAACCGCACGTCGAGGTGGTATCGAGCCCTGCCGAAGCGTTGCGTGCCCGCTCACTGGTGACCGCCGACGGTCGCCACTTCGAGGTCGACGTGGTGTTGTGCGCGACCGGTTACGCGGCCGCGGACTACCTGGGCCAGATCGACGTCGTCGGGGAGGATTTCACCACCCTGCGGGAGACGTGGAGCGACGGGGCGTATGCCTATCTGGGCATGGCGGTCCCGGGGTATCCCAACTTCTTCATGCTGTACGGACCGAATACCAACGTCGGCTCCAACAGCGTCATCTTCATGCTGGAGGCGCAGGCGCATTACATTGTGCGCGCGCTGAAGTACATGCGACGCAAGCGCAAGGCCTACGTCGCGGTGCGCGCGACGACGATGACGGATTTCATCGCCAGGATCGACCAGTGGATGCAGGGCACCGTATGGCTCACCCGGTGCAGCAACTACTTCCGCGCGCCCAACGGTCGCGTCGTCACCCAATGGCCGCGCAGCGCACGGGCATTCTGGGGGATGACACGTCGCTTCCGCCCGGCGGACTACACCTTCGAACCGCCGGCGTCACACCCCTCCGTCGAGGTGGGAACACACAGCACGGCGAACCGCTGACATCATGGCGGACGTCGTGGACCGGCTCGATCCCGCATTGCGCCATCTGGCGGCGGCCCGAACCGATTTGTCGCCGAACCTGCTCGGCGTGGTCCGCGACTCCCTTAATCAGCGCCGCGCCGAGACCTCGAGAGACGTCAACACCGCTGGCGTGGAGATCGAAGAGCGCAGCGCGGGGTCGGTGCCGGTGCGGATCTATCGAGGCGCGGGCGCCCCATCGCCGACGGTGATCTACTGCCATTCAGGCGCTTTCGTGCTGGGTAATCTCGACACGGATCACCGCCAGTGTGTCCAGCTCGCGCGGCAGGGCAGCTGCACGGTCGTGTCCGTCGACTATCGGTTGGCCCCGGAGCACCCGCACCCCGCGGCGCTGGACGACGCGATGACGGTGCTCAACTGGGTGGCGGA
>CAZOIX010000667.1:0-3124 GCA_964579685.1 uncultured Mycobacterium sp. | reverse complement strand
CTTCTGGGTGGCGCGGATGATGATGTTCGGCACATTCGTCGCCGACGATTCCGCGATCACCGGCGATCACCGGCGTGGGCCGCAGGTGCCGTTCGAGAACGTCTTTCTGCACGGGCTGATCCGCGACGAGTTCGGCCGCAAGATGAGCAAGTCCCGCGGCAACGGTATCGACCCGCTGGACTGGGTCGAGAAATTCGGCGCCGACGCGCTGCGGTTCACCTTGGCGCGTGGCGCGAGCCCCGGCGGCGATCTGTCCATCGGTGAGGACCACGCACGTGCCTCGCGCAACTTCGCCACCAAGTTGTTCAACGCAACCCGGTTCGCGTTGATGAACGGGGCCGCACCAGCTCCGCTGCCCGCGTCCAGCGAGCTGACCGACGCCGATCGGTGGATCCTGGGCCGGCTGGAAGAGGTTCGGGCCGAGGTGGATTCGGCCTTCGATTCCTACGAGTTCAGCCGGGCCTGCGAATCGCTCTACCACTTTGCCTGGGACGAATTCTGCGACTGGTACGTCGAGCTGGCCAAGGTTCAACTCGCGGACGGCGTCACCCACACCACCGCCGTGCTGGCTGCCGCCCTCGATACCCTGCTCAAGCTGCTTCATCCCGTCATGCCGTTCGTCACCGAGGTGCTGTGGAAGACATTGACCGGCGGTGAATCGGTGGTGATCGCCGACTGGCCGCAGTCCTCGGGATTTGCGGTGGATCCTGTTGCGACACAGCGGGTCACCGATATGCAGAAGCTGGTCACCGAGATCCGCCGGTTCCGCAGCGACCAGGGCCTCAATGACCGGCAGCGGGTCCCCGCGCGGTTGTCCGACGTGGTCTCCGCGGATCTGGGGGCACAGTTGCCCGCCGTCAGCGCCTTGGCGTGGCTCACGTCCGCCGAGGACAGCTTCACGCCGTCGGCCGCTGTCGAGGTGCGGTTGTCACAGGCCACCGTTGTGGTGGAACTCGACACGTCGGGCAGCGTCGATATCGCCGCCGAGCGGCGCCGACTCGAAAAGGATCTCGCCGCCGCGCAAAAGGAACTCGCAGGTACCGAGGGCAAGCTCGGCAACGACGCGTTCCTCGCCAAGGCGCCGGCAGACGTCGTCGACAAGATCCGCCAGCGCAGGCAGGTGGCCCGCGAGGAAGTCGACCGGATCACGGCTCGCCTGGCCAGCTTGACATGACCGACCCGACTCCGGACGAGATCGCGTCGCTGCTTCAGGTCGAGCATCTACTCGATCAGCGGTGGCCGGAAACAAAACTCGAACCCAGCACGACCCGGATCGCGGCGCTGATGGAGTTGCTGGGTTCGCCGCAGCGCGGCTACCCGTCCATCCACATCGCAGGAACGAACGGCAAGACCTCGGTGGCGCGGATGATCGATGCGCTACTGACGGCCTTCAGCCGGCGCACCGGGCGCACCACCAGCCCGCATCTGCAGTCGGCGGTCGAGCGCATTTCGATCGACGGGCGGCCGATCAGCCCGGCGAAGTACGTGGAGACCTATCGCGAGATCGAACCGTTCGTGCACCTCGTCGATCAGCAGTCCGAAGCGGCGGGCGGCCCGGCAATGAGCAAGTTCGAGGTCGTCACCGGCATGGCGTTCGCCGCATTCGCCGACGCACCGGTCGACGTGGCCGTCGTCGAGGTCGGTCTCGGCGGACGCTGGGATGCCACCAACGTCGTCGACGCGCCCGTCGCGGTCATCACCCCGATCGGGGTGGACCACGCCGACTATCTGGGCGACACCATCGCCGAGATTGCCGGCGAAAAGGCCGGAATCATCAAGAAGCAGGAGGACGACCTCGTCCCCACCGATACCGTCGCGGTGATCGCGCGGCAACTGCCCGAAGCGATGGAAGTGCTCTTGGCGCAGGCGGTGCGTTCCGATGCCGCGGTCGCTCGCGAGGATTCGGAGTTCGCCGTGCTCGGCAGGCAGATCGCCGTCGGCGGGCAGCTTCTCGAGCTGCAGGGCCTCGGCGGGCTCTACACCGAGATCTTCCTGCCGCTGCACGGTGAGCATCAGGCCCACAATGCGGTCGTTGCGCTGGCCGCCGTCGAGGCGTTCTTCGGCGCGGGCGCACAGCGGCAGCTGGATGTGGACACGGTACGCGCAGGCTTCGCCGCGGTCTCCAGCCCGGGCCGGTTGGAGCGGTTACGCAGCGCTCCAACCGTTTTCATCGACGCTGCCCACAATCCGGCCGGGGCGGCGGCACTTTCGCAAGCGCTGGCCGACGAGTTCGACTTCCGGTTCCTGGTCGGCGTCGTCTCGGTGATGGCAGACAAGGACGTCGACGGGATTCTCGCGGCGTTGGAACCTGCGCTCGACCAGATTGTGGTGACCCACAACGGATCACCCCGGGCGCTGGAGGTCGAGGCGCTGGCGCTGCGCGCCGAGGAGCGGTTCGGCCCGGAACGGGTGATCGCGGCCGCGACGCTGCCCGACGGGATCGAGACGGCCACCGCACTCGTCGAAGAGGCCGGATCCCAGGGCGAGGGCTTCGGAGGGGTCGGCATGGTGATCACCGGTTCGGTCGTCACGGCCGGCGCGGCGCGCACATTGTTCGGGAGGGAACCCGAATGACGGAGCAACCGCAAGGCCAGCCCGACCCGTGGAAGAGCTTCCGCGGCGTGATGGCCGGCACGCTCATTCTCGAAGCGATTGTCGTCTTGCTCGCGCTGCCGGTGGTCGCCCGCATCGGTGGGGGATTGACCGTGGCCAGCGGCGGATATCTGATCGGGCTCGCCGTGGTGCTGGTGCTGTTCGCCGGAATTCAGGGCCGGGGCTGGGCGATCTGGGCCAACCTCGCGCTGCAGGTGGTGTTGATCGGTGGCGTCGTCGTGCACGGCGCGATCGGCTTCATCGGTGTGGTTTTCCTCGGTGTGTGGCTGCTGATCGCCTATTTGCGTTTCGAGGTGCTGCGGCGGCAGAGGCACGGGCTCCTGCCCGGCCAGCAGCCGCCGCCCGACTAGGCTGTCGGCCGTGACTGAGCCGACTGAGCGATCCCTCGTGTTGATCAAGCCCGACGGTGTCGAACGACACCTGGTGGGCGAGATTCTCAGCCGAATCGAACGGAAGGGGCTGACCCTCGCGGCCCTGCAGTTGATGCACGTCAGCGACGAACTGGCCCGCA
>CAZOIX010000666.1:0-3125 GCA_964579685.1 uncultured Mycobacterium sp. | reverse complement strand
GATTTCAACAGAACACTGCTTTTTGATGTGAAGCTGTTGAATATTCGAAAGGGTCGATGAGAGCTTGAGAGCAATTGAACTAAGATTACGTTTAGACCACGTATTCTGCAGTCCGCATCTGTACAGATGGATATATGTATGTATGTATGTATGTATGTCCAATGAATTGCAATTGCTACTTAGTACTCTGTACAGTCAGTTGACTGATATTGCAATATTGCAAGTCAAGCAGAGCCAGGATGCGGATACCTCCTGATTCCTCTGCAGTGCCATAAATAGTGGTAAGACATCGGAAGTGTCACACTTTTATTTTTACATTTATTGAGAGTTATCATTGTAACATCGTGAATTTTGATGAGAACACGTGCGAAATCAAAATTTGAAGTGAACACAACGAGATGCCCAAGCCCTCGAAACTGCGACAATTGAGAGATACCGTTTTGCAATTGCAACAAGATATTCTAAAATTAAAGGATATAAGTGCAGATGTAGACTATAAAGAGCTTGGGATTGATGATGGGTCTTCCATACGGTAAGTTTTGAGTCCTTGACAACTGCTCTTGTAACTTTAAGAATAGAGCTTATGGAGGTGTTTTTACGCAGGGAAGAGGATGATTTAGATAATGGAGAATTGATGAAGGCAGAAATAGATCCAGGTGAAGGAGAAGAGTCGCCTATAGAGGGTTCTATGGTGAGCAGCCTTGGTCGTTTTGATTTTGTCAATTTTTACCATATCTGATTCATGCTTTCTCCATTCTTGATACAATTGCAACAACGAGTGGTTTACGCAGGTTTACGTGCATATAGTCGTACATGGTAAAGATGAAGACACGGTGATTTTGTCCTCTAGGAAAGAGCATGGAGGCAGTGGCAAGCCATACATTTACCTTCTTGGCTCCGGAAATTCCAGGCCCTTGCGGGGAGTCGAGCTCGCATTATCAGGTATGAAGAAAAAAGAAAGATGCATAGTCCTTCTGAAGCCAGGAATGGGGTTAATGCACAAGGACATAGGTTCATCGACAATGGGACAGTTGCTTACTGAATTGAAAGTTCCTAAAACTGAGGAACTGAAAATTGATCTGGAACTGTTGGGATGGTCAACTGACAATGTCACATCACATGGTTGTGGAGGCAAAGATGAAGCAATAAAAATAATTCTAAAATCAGGAAACGGATGGGAAAATCCCCGAGTACCTTTCGATGTGAGATTGAAATTGGAAGTTAGACTTTTGGATAGTGATGGTTGTGCTATGAAGGGGGGTTTAGTGTATCCGCAATTAGGAGATGAAAAAGCAGTCAACTGTAGCCTTGGAGAAGGGATTCTTCCCAGTATCTTAGAATCTGCAATCTCATCGATGCGCAAGGAGGAGGAGTGCTTGATTCTATGCCCTACCAATTGTTGCCAATGCTCTTTATTGTCTGAGGACTTGCTTGCCACAGTTGTCCAATCTAAATTCCTTGAATTTTTCGTCAAGCTGGAAGACTTTTCCCAGGTAAGAGATCTCCTTGGTGATGGCAAAACATTTAAAAGGATAGTTAGAAAAGGAACAGGGGAATTTCCAATTGATTGCCCACTTGAGGACACAAGGGTTTCAATACGAAGTAAGGTGCGTAGCACCTCACGACAGGAGTGGTCCCCCCTTATTACTGGTTCCGATCCAGAAAAATCTTCTCAGTTTAACTTAGGAATGGCAGAACTTCCTGAAAGAGTCGAGGCTGCGGTACATGTGATGCTCCCAGGAGAGATATCAATCCTTCAGACGAAGTTTGAAGGTGATCTGATGGAATATCTCTCAAAAGATGCTCGCTTTGAATGTGATGAGAACATTGAGATTGAGTTAGAGTTAATCGAATTTGAGCCCATCAAGCATCTGGACTCCTTACAGCCAGATGAGAAGCTATCTAGGGCAACATTAAACAAAGAGCAAGGCAACAAATTATACAAAATGAACAAAATAAGAAATGCCAGGGCAAAATATCAAAAGGCATTGAAATGTGTGGGCAAATCCTACGAATTTGAAGGTGCAGAGCAAGAGGCTGGAGATATTAAGATTGCATGCATGTTAAATTTGGCTGCCTGTGCCCAGAAAGAAACCACATATGGGGAAGCTATTGACTGGTGCAATAAGATACTGGAGTAAGTTACAGCAATATCATGTTTTTCACGAGGAAGCATTCCAAATCTATCCATTTTTTGATTGACGATTTATTTGTTTTCAGAGAAGATTCTAAGTGTACAAAGGCATATTTCCGGAGGGCTAAAGCCAAGGCATCTCTCGGGGCATATGAAGAAGCATTGTACGATTTGAATCAAATAGTATTATTTGACCCAAGTTTAGAGTCAGAAATCAATCGAGAGAAAGTCATTTTACTCAAGAAGTCGAAAGATGCTCGTTTGAAGCAAAAAAATGAATTCTCAAACTTCTTCTCAAGGAATTAGTTCCCTTATGGACGAATTAATCAGCAAGCCTAAACTAATACCCTGGAGCATCCTTGGTTCACTGTATCTCCCTACGTACCTTGCAGTTATGCAAGCACGTCCATCGACATCCTCTAGCTCTGTCCTTGATTCTGATCTTGTTAGAGAAGTTGAAAGAGTAGGTTATTTGAACGCATTTTATTTGTTGACAGTCTCAAATCAAGGCAGCTAAACAAGGCCACAGTAGCCTATCATCTTTTAGCGGACAATAGGAATCGCATGCCATCATCAGCATATCTGAAAGAAGAAGAAATGACAGAAGGTCGAGATGCATTCGCATACAATTCTGGGGTGATGGGCTCGCACTGCAGCTCTGGAAATCTCATACTAAAATGGAGGCCCTTTCTGCAGAAAATCTTGTACTTTTGGAAATTATTTATTTTAAGATATAGATATCTGATACGCACGTTCAACATAAAAGGAAACACAGGGAGCTGCGCTATACCATGCTGCACCCACATTGTTGATGCATGTGGACAACCCTCTCGAGAGGAGAGCTCTCTTTTTCGGTCGACTGGCAGGACCGAGTGAGAAGATCCTGCCAGTCCAACACTTTTAATTTAAGACCACGACTCCCTGCAAAGTGTGCTTGATCTTTTCCCGCTTTCCTTGCCGCTTGTCTGGCCGATAAATTGGGCTGTAATTT
>CAZOIX010000665.1:2454-3126 GCA_964579685.1 uncultured Mycobacterium sp. | reverse complement strand
GCCGTCCACCCACCTCTCGAGACCCTGAGTGGCCATCGGAGCGCCTGTCGCTTCGGCTAGCGTGCCCCAATCCTCCAGTTCTGCGTCTGCGGCTTTTGTGAGTAGTGCGGTGTCGATGGTGTTCACAGGGTCGCTTTCTCCGGGAAGGGCAGTGAGATCGGTTCTGGCGCAACGCGACTGTTGCCGTCGGCGTCGAAGCGATCGAGCCCGAGGTCGGCGAGATCGAGCCAGCGGCATTCGCCGGTCGTGGTCAGGTCCGCGGCCACCTGGGCGACGGCCGGGCCCCACATCATTCCGTGCCCGGCGGGGCTTGCGACGACCGTGCCGTCGATCGGACCGTCGTCGGTCAGCAGCGGGCCGAGGATCGGCAGGTGGTCGGGGGTGTAATCGATCGTCGCCGCCCACATGCGCCGAAGGCCGAGGCCTTTGACACCGGGCAGCAGTTCCTCGATGCGGTCACGGGCCTTCCGGTAGTAGGTCTCGTCGAAGTCAGCTGCGACGCCCGGCGCCTCGTCGGGGTTGCTCATACCCCAGAGCAAGCCGCCGGCTTCGCCTGGACGCCAATAGATTCCGGACGGGAGGTCGAACACCATCGGCACGTCGTGCACGTCGAACGCGGTGACGGGGGCGGTGACGACGACCTGATGTCGCGCACCGCCCGCGGGTATCCGT
>CAZOIX010000665.1:0-2444 GCA_964579685.1 uncultured Mycobacterium sp. | reverse complement strand
CCCACCTTGCCGAGTTTCGGGCCGCCGGTCAGCACGACGCGTTCGGTGTCGATCGGGCCGGCGGAGGTGTCGATCCCCACCACGCGGCCGCCCGATGTGCGCAGGCCGGTGAATGCGCAATGCTCGCGCACATCGACACCGCACGCGGTGAGCGCGGCGGTGTACGCCAGGACGTTGCGCGGCGCGTCGATGTAGCCGTCTCCGGGTGCATACGACGCGCCAAGCGTCGCTCCCGGTGCCAGACCCGTGTCACGACTGTCGACGTCGTCGGACGACCACCACTCCACGTCGAGTCCAAGCGAACGCTGTAGCGCGATGCGCTGATGCGCCTGCTGCACTTCGGCCTGCGAGAAGCACGGCATCAGATAGCCCTGGGCAACGAAGCCGCAGTCGAGCGGGAACCGGTCACCGCTGGCGGTGTAGAACTCCTGAGTACGCATGCCGAGCTGGATCGCCGCTTCGGTGCCGCCCTGAGCGCGCACCATTCCTGCGGCGCGGCTGCTGGCGCCGTCACCGAGCGTCCCGGCTTCGAGCAGGACGACATTTCGTACGCCGCTCTCCGCGAGCAGCACGGCCGTCCAGGCGCCCACCGTTCCGCCGCCCACCACCACCACGTCGGCACTTCGAGAGCTGGTCATACTACGGAACGCTGGCATAGACTGAACGCTCAGTCAAGAGGTGGAGGTAGGGATGTACGGCCTGACCGAACAGGATCGGCGCATTCGCGACACCGCGCGAGCATTCGTGGAGTCACTGATGCCTCTCGAGGTGGAGGCCGAGCTCGCCGGCGGGGTGCTGCCGAAGGAGACCACCGCCCAGCACCACGCGCGGGCAATCGAATTGGGTCTGTATGCCACCAACATGCCGGCGTCGGTTGGCGGTCCGGGCTACACCGCCTTGCAGCAGGTGCTGGTGCAAGAACAGTGCGGCCGGGTGACCAACGGACTCGGTTGGGTGATGGCCACGCCGCCGCAGTGGTGGGTGGACGTGGCCACCGATTACCAGCGAGAACGCTGGCTGCTGCCGTCGGTGCGTGGTGAGAAGCACGAGGCCTACGCGATCACCGAGGAGTTCGCGGGCTCCGACGTATCCGCGCTGGTGGCCACCGCCCACCGCGACGGCGACGAGTACGTCGTCAACGGGGTCAAGTGGCACGTCACGTCATTCAATCTGGCCGACTACGTCTTCGTCGAAGCCGTGCTCCCGGGAGGCGACCACGTGCTTCTGGTGGTCGATCTGCCGTGGCCGGGCGTGGAAGTCGTTCGCTCACCGCACTATTCGCATCACATCGCCGACGAGCATCCGATCGTCGCGTTCAACGACGTGCGGGTTCCCCTGCAAAACCTGGTGGGGACCGAGGGTGGTCCGATGACGTTCACCCAGGACTGGTTCCGATTCGAACGGATGATGGTGGCGGCGCGTTGCGTGG
Source organism: uncultured Mycobacterium sp. (assembly GCA_964579685.1). GTDB lineage: Bacteria > Actinomycetota > Actinomycetes > Mycobacteriales > Mycobacteriaceae > Mycobacterium. The sequence goes on along the minus strand of CAZOIX010000665.1, from coordinate 1,015 downwards.
GCGCGGCGGCGCGCCTGGTCGACGAGACGACGGCGTTCGCACGGGAACGGATAGTGGACGGCAAGCCGCTGGGCGAGCACCAGCTGGTGGCGGGCATGCTCGCCGACAACGCGACCGAGTTGTTCGCCGCCAGAACCATGCTCTACGAGGTCGCTCGATCCATCGACGCCGGACACGACCGTAAGACGCTGCACGGGCAGGCCTCGATGGCGAAGCTCTACTGCTCGGAGACGGCGGGGCGGGTCGCCGACCGTGCGGTGCAGATCTTCGGCGGCCGCGGCTACATGCGCGAGAACGTCGCCGAGCGGATGTTCCGTGAGCTGCGCGTGGAACGGATCTGGGAGGGCGCGAGCGAGATTCAGCGGATCATCGTGGGCCGCCAGTTGATGACCCGCGGTCCCGCAGCATTGCTCTAGTCGCGATTTCGGTGCGCAAAAGGTCGGTGAGCGATCGTAAGCGCACCGAAATCACTATTGCTAGAGGCCGAGATCGCGGCCGATGATCTCCTTCATGATCTCGGTCGTGCCACCGAAGATCGTCTGGACGCGGCCATCGATGTAGTCGCGGGCGACGCGGTACTCCAGCATGTAGCCGTAGCCGCCGTGCAGCTGCACGCATTGGTCGACGACCTTCTTGGCGACCTCGGTCGCCCACCACTTCGCCTTGGCGGCCTCCACCGCCGTCAGCTCACCGTCGACGACACCCTGCAGGCACCGGTCGATGTAGGTCTCGGTGACCTCGAGTTCGGTGTCCATCTCGGCAAGCAGGAAACGGTTGTGCTGGAAGCTGCCGATCGGCTGGCCGAATGCCTTACGGTCCCTGGCGTACTGCAGTGTCTGACGCCAGGTTTCGCGTGCGCCCGCGATCGCGGTGATGGCGATCGACAGCCGCTCGGAGGGCAGATTGGTCATCAGGTGGTAGAAGCCGCGCCCCTCCTTGCCGAGCAGGTTGGCGTTGGGCACGCGGACGTTCTCGAAGTGCAACTCGGAGGTGTCCTGGGCGTGCAGGCCCATCT
>CAZOIX010000664.1:0-3129 GCA_964579685.1 uncultured Mycobacterium sp. | reverse complement strand
GCACGCCGGACACCAGCGCCATCACCACGTCGTTGACCTTGACCCCGAAGTGGTTCTTCACCGTCTTGATGTCCTCGAGGTCGAGCTGCGCGAACGCGACGTTGCGGTGCCCGGTGACATTGAGGTTCCACGGGGTCCTCGGTGCGGCGAACGGCGCCGTCATGGCGTTGCCCCCGCTGGCCCGCCGGACGGTGTCGACCACGGTCGACACCGTCGACGGAATCGTGTTGATCAGCTTCAGCGGCCGGGTGGCGTACTTGACCGCGCCGGTGACGGCGATCTCGAGGGAGCTCGCATCGCCCGGACCGTCCACCGGGTCGGGCGGCGGGGCGTCGGCTTCGGTGCTGCACAGCTGAGACATCAGATTGGCCCCCGACACACCGTCGACACCGGCGTGGTGCACCTTCGTCATCACGACGATCCGGCCGCCGTCCTGCGGATCGGTGCCCTCGACATTCTCGATCACCCACTTCTCCCACAGCGGACGGCTGCGGTCGAGCGGCAACGAGGCGATGTGCCCGCAGATCTCGGCCAGCTCGCGCCGGCCTCCGGGCGACGGCAGACCGATGCGGTGCAGGTGCCGGTCGATGTCGAAATCCTTGTCGTCGACCCAGACCGGATGGTCGAGGTTGAACCGACTGTCGGCGAGCTTCTCCCGAAACTGCGGCATGGCCTTGATCCGCAGGTCGAACGCGTCGCGGAAGCGGTCGAAGGTGTACCCGCCGGGCATGGTCGAGGTGTCGAGCTCGAGGATCGAGCACACGTGCAGCGGCTGCTGGGCGGTCTCGAGATACAGGAAGCTGGCGTCGAGTCCGCTTAACCGTTGCATGCCGCCGATGTTATGCGGGGCGACGCGCACTGTGAGGAAATCCACTCAACAGCCTTTTAACTTTCGACACTCAAAGTGGCAGACTGAACAGGTCAGACGAACCCGGGGACCCGAACGGGCCACGAGGATCGACCAGACCAACCCATGAGGGACAACGATGTCTGAGCAGACTGTCTATGGTGCTGCCGCGGAGAAACCGCGGACGAAAATCCGAACCCTTCACCTGCAGAAGTGGAAGGCCGAGGGCCACAAGTGGGCCATGCTGACCGCCTACGACTTCTCCACCGCGCGCGTGTTCGACGACGCGGAGATTCCTGTGCTGCTGGTCGGCGACTCGGCCGCCAACGTCGTCTACGGCTACGACACCACGGTGCCGGTCACCATCGACGAACTGATCCCGTTGGTGCGCGGCGTCGTGCGCGGCGCATCGCACGCGCTGGTGGTCGCTGACATGCCGTTCGGCAGCTACGAATCCGGGCCGGCGCAGGCCCTTGCCACCGCGACCCGGTTCATGAAGGAAACCGGGGCGGGTGCGGTCAAACTGGAGGGCGGCGAGCGCGTCGCCGACCAGATCGCGACGTTGACGCAGGCAGGCATCCCCGTGGTGGCTCACATCGGGTTCACCCCGCAGAGCGTCAACGGACTGGGTGGCTTCCGGGTCCAGGGCCGCGGCGATGCCGCCGAGCAGACCGTCCACGACGCCATCGCCGTACAGGAAGCCGGCGCGATCGCCGTGGTGCTCGAGATGGTGCCCGCCGAGCTGGCCACCCAGATCACCGGCAAGCTGACCATCCCCACCATCGGCATCGGGGCCGGACCCAACTGCGATGCGCAGGTGCTGGTGTGGCAGGACATGGCGGGCATGACGAGCGGCAAGACGGCGAAGTTCGTCAAGCGATTCGGCGATGTGGGCGCTGAATTACGCAGCGCCGCAACGCAATATGCCAACGAGGTGGCCAGCGGGGCATTTCCCGCCGAGGAGCACTCCTTCTAGGAGAAGCGGGGCTTGCGCTTGCCCATGAATGCGTCGACGCCTTCGCGGCCGTCCGCGGAGTTGGCGCGCTGGGCGATCAGCCGGCTCTCGGATTCCATCTGCTCCTCGAGACCGCTGTTGAACGTCGACAGCATCAGCGCCTTGACGCTGCCGTTGGAACCGGCACAGGTCGCCGCCATCTTCTCGGCGAGCGCATCTGCACGAGCGCCGAGTTGATCATCGGACACCACCTCGGTGACAAGGCCCCATTGCAGGGCGTCCTGCGCCGACAGCACCCGGTTGGTGAGCATCAGTTCCTTGGTCTTCGTGATACCGATGAGCCGCGGCAGGAAGTAGGACGAACTGCCGTCGGGAGAAAGTCCCACCTTGGTGTACGCCATGGTGAATGACGCCGACTCGGCGGCGAGTACCAGATCGCCTGTCACCGCGATGGAGAAGCCCGCTCCGGCCGCGGTGCCGTTGACCGCGGTGATGAGCACAGCGTCCATCCGAGAGAAGCTCGAGATCGCGCGATGCAGATCGTTGGCCACACCCTTGATGTGCAGACCGCGGTCGGAGGCCGATGCGAACGACTTCAGATCGCCTCCGGCGCAGAAGAAGCGGCCCGACCCGGTGAGCACGACGACCTTGGTGTCCACCGTGTCGCAATGCCGCGCAGCATCGGCAAGCTCGCGAGTCATGGTGTCGTTCATCCCGTTTGCAGCGTCGGGCCGGTTCAGCGTGATCCGGGTGATGGCACCGGACGCCTCGAACTTGATCGTCTCGTAGTCGGTCACACCCTGGACTTTATCGCCGCGGCCCGGCAGCCCGGGCGCGCCCCCGGCCTCGTTGTTCACGTGCGTGTGGCAATCTGTCGGCCACCATGGGCAATTCCAACTCCAGCTATCTTGAGGTCGAGCGCAAGTTCGACGTCGTCGACTCCACCGTCTCGCCGTCGTTCGACGGCCTTTCGGCGGTCTCCCGCGTGGAGCGCTCCCCCGTGCAATACCTCGACGCGGTCTACTACGACACCGGAGACCGCGACCTGGCCGCCCACCGCATCACGCTGCGCAGGCGCACCGGTGGCGCCGACGCGGGATGGCATCTGAAACTGCCCGCAGGACCGGACGCGCGCACCGAGGTGCGCGAACCGTTGGGCTCCGGCGCCGAGGACGAGGTGCCCGACGCGCTGCGCGACATCGTGCTGGCCATCGTGCGCGATCGCCCACTGGCCCCGGTGGCGCGGATCTCGACCGAACGTACCGTCGACATGCTCTACGGTCCCGCCGGCACCCTTGCCGAGTTCTGCGACGACCAGGTGACGGCC
>CAZOIX010000663.1:0-3135 GCA_964579685.1 uncultured Mycobacterium sp. | reverse complement strand
GCACGTCACCGAGCGCGACACGTTCTACCGGGACGGCGACTACCTGCAGCCGATGCCGGCGCCGCGGTTCTCCCGCAGCGTGCCGCCGACGCCGACACCGCCGGGCGCAGCGGGCGCCGATACCGAATCCGTGCTGGGGGACTGGGCTTAGCGGCCGCGTCTTTTCAACAGAGAGAGGAACACATTCAGTGGAGATCAAAGACTCCGTAGCCGTCGTCACCGGAGGTGCCTCCGGGCTCGGCCTGGCGACCACGAAGCGGCTGCTCGACCGGGGCGCTTCCGTCGTGGTGATCGACTTGCGGGGGGAAGAGGCCGTCGCCGCGCTCGGTGATCGGGCCAAGTTCGTCGAGACCAACGTCACCGACGAGGCCGCGGTGGGCAAGGCCCTCGACGTCGCCGAGTCGATGGGACCACTTCGCATCAACGTCAACTGCGCCGGTATCGGCAACGCGGCCAAGACGCTGAGCAAGGACGGCCCCTTCCCGCTGGAGGCGTTCAAAAAGGTCATCGAGGTCAACCTGATCGGCACGTTCAATGTGCTGCGGCTGTCGGCGGAGCGCATCGCCAAGACGGAGCCGGTCGGTGAGGAGCGCGGGGTGATCGTCAACACCGCCTCGGTCGCGGCGTTCGAGGGCCAGATCGGCCAGGCCGCCTATTCGGCGTCCAAGGGCGGCGTTGTCGGCATGACGGTGCCGATCGCCAGGGATCTGTCCCGTGAGCTGATCCGCGTGTGCACCATCGCGCCCGGTCTGTTCAAGACCCCGCTGCTGGGCTCACTGCCCGAGGAGGCGCAGCAGTCGCTGGGGAAGCAGGTGCCCCATCCGGCGCGTCTCGGTGATCCTGACGAGTACGGCGCGCTGGCGGTGCACATCATCGAGAACCCGATGCTGAACGGCGAAGTGATTCGCCTCGACGGTGCCATACGAATGGCTCCCCGATGAGCGCTCGCGCGAAGAGGAGACAATGTAGATGACGATCACGACGAAGTTCACCGAGACCTTTGGGGTCGAGCATCCTGTCGTCCAGGGCGGTATGCAGTGGGTCGGCCGCGCCGAACTCGTTGCGGCCGTGGCGAATTCGGGCGCGCTGGGGTTCATCACCGCGCTGACGCAACCCACTCCAGCGGATCTGGCCAACGAGATCGCCAAGTGCCGCGACCTGACGGACAAGCCGTTCGGTGTGAATCTGACGATCCTGCCGACCATCAACCCGCCGCCGTATGACGAGTACCGCCAGGTGATCGTCGACGCGGGCATCAAAATCGGGGAGACCGCGGGCTCCAATCCCGCACCGCATCTGCCGATGTTTCACGACAACGGGATCAAGGTGCTGCACAAGTGCACCTCGGTGCGGCATGCGGTCAAGGCCCAGAGCCTGGGCGTGGACGGCATCAGCATCGACGGGTTCGAATGCGCGGGCCATCCCGGCGAGGACGACATCCCCGGCCTGGTGCTGATCCCCGCGGCGGCGGTCAAAATCGACATCCCGATGATCGCGTCGGGCGGTTTTGCCGACGGCCGTGGCCTGGTGGCCGCACTGGCGCTGGGCGCCGACGGCATCAATATGGGCTCACGGTTCATGTGCACGGTGGAGTCGGCGATCCATCAGAACGTCAAAGAAGCGATCGTCGCGGGTAGCGAGCTCGACACCGAGATGATCTTCCGGCCGTTGCGCAACACCGCCCGCGTCGCGAGCAATGCGGTGTCGCGCGAGGTGGTCCAGATCCTCAACCGCGGCGGTCAGTTCGAAGATGTCAAGGATCTGGTCGCCGGATCGCGCGGGGTCAAGGTCTATGAGATCGGCGACCTGGATGCGGGAATCTGGTCGGTGGGCACCGCGATGGGACTGATCAACGACATCCCGACGTGCGGCGAATTGGTCGCCCGCATCGTGGCCGACGCCGAGGAGATCATCACCGGCAGGCTCAGCGACATGCTCGACGCCGATCAAAAGGAGAACGTCGCCTAACGCGACTTTTCAGAAAACAGGAATCAACGCATAGGTGCCCGGACCGGGCAGAGGCCGCGACAAAACGCCCGCCGGTCGGCGGGCGTCAGGTCAGACCGCGGTGGGCAGTTCGTCTTCGAGCTGCTCGGAGGTGTCACCCTCTACCAGGAAATCACCGTGGTAGAGCGCCTCGAAGTCAACCTTGATGACATCAGCACTGGTGTCGTCGATCCACATGTACTGAACAGTAACCAGCGCCATTAAGGAATCTTTGAGTCACGATTCGGAAAACAGTGGCAATTCTTACCGCCGGGTAGGGTCCGTTCTTACTCCGGAGTAGGTCGTCTCAGCTCGCCGGCGCGCTGAAGTGGATCGGGTTTGTTCCGTTCAGCAAAATCCAGGTCAAGATCGCGGCGGCAACCGCGACGACCAGCAGCCCGACCGCGACCCTGGCTGACCAGGGCCCGGTCCGGCCGAAGAATCGAGCATCCAGCGAGATCGCGCCTGCGCCAGTAAACAGCAGCGTCGTGGCGCCAAGCGCGATCAGGAACGGGGCATTGAACGGATCGGACCAGAATGCCGCGGCGGAGACGTTCACCGCCCATGCGTCGATCATGGCCGCGATGACCGCGCACGCCGCCAAGGGCGTCAGCACGCCGAGAAGCAGTGCGGTTCCTCCAAGCGTTTCGGCAGTAGTCACCATCACCGCGGCCAGCGTCGACGGCCGCCATCCGCCTGCCTCCATGAAGCCGGTGGTCGCGCTGAAGTCGGACACCTACATCAAGCCGGCCTGCAGCATGGCCGCGCCGACACCGATACGCAGGATCAGCAGGCCGATGTCGGCCACTGCGTGGGTGTTCGAGATGCTCACGTCGGGGGTCGTGGTTGTCATGAATCGGTAGACCCGTTTCGGTCGCGGATTTCATCGCCGGGGTGGTGAACGCCTGGACGGTCTGCGTCGTGGATAGGGGAGGCACCTGTTGCGGCATTAAGTTACCGCTGATAAGTTATCGACGATATCCAAGGTCGAAGGGGAGGACCGACGTGCTTCAACGGATCGCGCTGCTGGCGATCGCGGCGCCGAGACGGATCGTCGCCATCGCGGCCCTGGTCATGGTGGCGTGCGGAATCTTTGGCATCCCCGTCGCGAAGAGCCTGTCTGCCGGGGGCTTCCAGGACCCCACGTCG
>CAZOIX010000662.1:0-3151 GCA_964579685.1 uncultured Mycobacterium sp. | reverse complement strand
GCCACCGGTGTCGTCCTTGCTCATCGCATTGGCAAGAGTGTTGGCCAGCCCCTCGGGTACCACCTGTTCGCAGGTCTCGGTGGTGACCGATACCGACTTGCCGTCGCGGTCGATCACCTCGGCGATGGGGTTGGGCGGGCACCACATGCCACCGGATGCCAGGTACGCGGCGACATTCGACAACTCCAGCGCGTTGACCTCGATCGGACCCAGCGTGAACGAGCCCAGATTCTGGCGTTTGACGAAGTCGGCGAGGCTCTCGTTGCTGTCCGGGTCGTAGTCACGGGCGGTACCGGGCAACGCGTAGGACCGCAGGCCGAGCTTGACCGCCATATCGACGGTGCGCTGCACGCCTACCTGCGAGATCAGCTTGGCGAAGGCCGTGTTGGGTGACGTCGCCAGCGCATCGGTGACGCTCATGCTGCCGCGGTAGTTGCCCGCGTTCTGCACGCACCACGTCGCCGGCGGACAGCCCGGGGCGCCGCCGGTGCCCAAACCCTTGGCCTGGAACCGCGCGGGCGCGTCCAACTGCGCGTTGATGCCCATGCCCATGTCCAGGGCCGCTGCGGTGGTGAAGATCTTGAAGACCGAACCCGCGCCGTCGCCGACGAGCGAGAACGGCTGCGGCTGCATGGTTTCGCCGGCCTCCAGGTTCAGCCCGTAGGTGCGGTTGCTGGCCATCGCCAACACCGGGTGGGATTCCTTGCCGGGCCTGATCACACTCATCACGCTGGCGACGCCGTCGAGGTCGGGGCTGGCGATCTCGTTGATCGCCGCCTTCACCGGGCCCTGCACGTCGGGATCGAGGGTGGTCTTGATCAGGTAGCCGCCCCTAGCGACCTGGTCCTTGCTGATTCCGGCGCGCGCCAGGTATTCGAGCGCGTAATCGCAGAAGAATGCGCGGTCGCCCGCCGCGATGCAGCCGCGCGGCAGCTCGTTGGGCACCGGCAGCACGCCCAGAGGCTGTTCCTTGGCCGCCCGCAATGCCGCGGCCTCTTCGGGAATGTTCTCGATCATGGTGTCCAGCACCACGTTTCGGCGGGCCAGCGCGCCCTCGGGGTTGGTGTACGGATTCAGTGTGCTGGTGGATTGCACCATGCCGGCCAGCAGCGCGGCCTGCTGCCAGTTCAGTTCGGAGGCGTTGACGCCGAAGTACGTCTGTGCGGCGTCCTGCACGCCGAACGCACCGTTACCGAACGACACCAGGTTGAGGTAGCGGGTCAGGATCTCCGGTTTGGTGAACGTCTTGTCCAGCGTCAGCGCCATCCGGATCTCACGCAACTTGCGGGCCGGTGTGGTCTCGATGGCCGCGCGCTTCTCCGCGTCGGTCTGAGCGATGACGAGCAGCTGGTAGTTCTTGACGTACTGCTGCTCGAGCGTGGAGCCGCCGCGGGTGTCGAGGTTGCCGGAAAGATAGCCCGACAGACCCGTCAGCGTGCCCTGCCAGTCCACGCCGTTGTGCTCGGCGAACCGCTTGTCCTCGATCGACACGATCGCCAATTTCATGGTGTTGGCGATCTGCTCGCTGCGCACCTCGAACCGGCGCTGGGTGTACAGCCATGCGATGACGTTGCCCTTGGCGTCGACCATCGTCGAGACCTGCGGGACTTCGCCCTCCACCAGCTGCGCCGAACCGTTGGCGACCACGTCCGAGGCCCGGTTGGAGATCAAACCGAACCCACCGACCACGGGAAACATCAATGCCGCGAGGACGACGCTGGCCAGTAGACAGCACCACGCGAGCTTGATCACCGTCACCGCAACCGGGGGCGGCGTCGGCGGGCGTTCCGACATGCGTACAGAGTAGCTACAGCGCTGAGACGGCAAAATTGGCAGCTCGCGACGATCGACTGCCGGGCGGCGGTAGCCCGCCTACCTGCGCGCGCGTCAATTTTGCTCAGAGTTCGCTTAATCACTGCACGGTCGTCCCAAAAAAGTGCCGTTGTACGTATTGCGTAGAAGCGTCCTGACCACATAAGTTGTCTTGACAGTGCGATGCAGGTCACACTTGCACCTCACTAGGTGACGTAGACCACGCGGAAGCGCGTTCTACATCGGATGAATATGCCGTCGTCGGGGGGCGGCCGGAACGAAGGGGAACGCTGTGTCCGGTACGAGGCCCGTTGCGCGAAGGACAAGCATGACCGCTACTGCTCCCGGTGTCGTACAAGGCGCAGAGGCCGAGGCGCGAATCGCCTGGGTGTCACAAGCACGCTGTCGTCAGGCTGACCCCGATGAGCTGTTCGTCCGCGGGGCCGCACAGCGCAAGGCCGCGGTGATCTGCAGGCACTGCCCGGTGATCCTGGAATGCGGGGCCGACGCGCTGGACAACCGGGTGGAGTTCGGTGTGTGGGGAGGCATGACCGAACGCCAGCGCCGTGCGCTGCTCAAGCAGCACCCCGAGGTGGTGTCCTGGGCTGAGTTCTTCGCCGCCCAGCGCAAGCACCGCAGCGCGGTCTAGGCGGCCGTCTCGCCGGTGATCTGATCGGCGATCGCGCTCAACGCATCCAGGTCGGAGACGTCGAAGGGCAGCGAAGGCACGCCCACGATCGCCACATGCGGATTGGCGCCGGTGAACCGCGACAGCAGCCTGATCTCCCGTTTGGACCTGCCCGCGCGATCGGAGTGGATCCGCAGTACCGCCGCGGTCAGGGAGTCGGGATCGGCGGTCTCCAGGGCGTCCGCCGCCTCGTCTGCCTTGTCGGCATGTAACGACGACAACATCGGGTGGGTGCGGTTGAGAATCAGCCCGGACAGCGGCATGCGCTCCTGGGAGAGCCGGTCGACGAAGAACGACGCCTCGCGCCGCGCAGCGGGCTCCGCGGCAGACACCACGACGAATTGGGTGCCCCGTCGCTTCAGCAGTTCGTAGGTTCGGTCGGCCTTCTCCCGGAATCCGCCGAAGGTGGCATCGAGCGACTGGACGAAGGCAGCGGCGTCCGAAAGCATCTGCGAGCCGAGCACCGTCGACAACGCGCGCATCGCCAGACCCATTGCTCCGGTCACCAGCTTCCCGATGCCTCGACCGGGACCGAGCAGCAGCTTCCAGAGCCGACTGTCCATGAACCCGCCCAACCGTTTCGGTGCATCCAGGAAGTCAAGTGCGTTGCGCGACGGCGGGGTGTCGACGACGACGAGGTCCCAGCGGTCC
>CAZOIX010000661.1:0-3164 GCA_964579685.1 uncultured Mycobacterium sp. | reverse complement strand
AGGACGGCGGGGATCACGCCGGCGGCGCCGTTGTCGTCCAGGATCTTGACCTTGACGCCCTTGACGACGGGACCGACCGTTCCCGGGTTGATCGACAGATCCTTGGGCCGCGCGATGGTCGCGAACGCGATCTCGGTGGAGCCGTAGAGGTTGTAGATGACGGGACCGAGATCCTTGAGGGCACGGGTGGCCAATTCCGCTCCCAGCTGCGACCCCGAGACGAACACGATCCGCAGCGACGACAGATCGGGTTTGGGTTGAGTCTTGTCGAGTTGGTCGAGCAGACGCGACAGCATCACCGGGACCACGACGATGGCGGTGGCCTTGTTCTTCTCGATGTCGGCGAGAACGGTCGCCGGCTTGAAGCGCCGTCTCAGCACGAGCGTGGAGCCCAGCATCATCGCGATGGTGGCGTGCAGGAATCCCAGCGCGTGGAACATCGGCGCCGGAAGTGAGGTCACCTCGTTTGCCTTGAACGGCACGTGGGACAACACGCCGCCGATCGGCGCCAGAGACGGCGGGGTGCTTCGGTTGGCGCCCTTGGGCGTACCCGTCGTGCCGCTGGTCAGGATGATGATCGACGAATGCTTGGTCACCTTGGGCGCCTGCGCCGAGCTGCTGCGACTGATCAGGTCGGCGATGGTTTCGTCGGTGCTGCCCGACGGCTCGTCGGAGTCGGGGTTGGTCGCCAGCGCGCGGAGCTTGCCGAACTCCGGTTCGGCCTGCGCGACGGCCGCGGTGTACTCGTCGTCGTAGATGATGACCTTCGCGCCTTCACGGTCGGAGACCTCTTTGATCTGCGGGCCGGAGAACTCACTGTTCAACAGGATGATGCGGGCGCCGGCGCGGGCGGCGCCGTAGACCGCGACGAGAAACCAGCGGTGGTTGCGCGCCAGAATGGCCACCCCGTCGCCCCCCTTGACGCCCATGGACCGCAGGCCGTTGGCGACCGAGTGCGCGGCGTCGTCGAGTTCTTTGAAGGTGAACTCACCGTCGTCGTCGATGACGGCGGCGCGATCGGGGGTGCGTCGCGCGTTGAGCGCCGGGATCATCCCGAACTCACCCCAGCGTCGGATATCGGCGAGGAAGGCGGCGATGTTCTGCGGGGCCTCCAGCTTCAGCGCGCCGGCTTCGAACATCTTGCGGGCGTAGTGCAGTTCGGCCGCCCCGCGCTCGGCATACTGCTGAATTTTTGCCGCTGCCTGCAATGGAAGTTCGGTGAGCTTAGGCATGAACCCACAATATGTGACGGGCGTCGCATGTCGGCTCGGAACCTAACATGGACCCATGCCCGCCCCGCTCCATTTGGAGGTTGACGGTCAGCGGGTGCCCATCACCAACCCTGACAAGGTGATATTCCCTGATGTCGGGGGCCGGGGCCTGACCAAAATGGACCTGATGCGCTACTACCTGCGCGTCGCCGACGGAGCGCTGCGCGGCGTGGCCGACCGGCCGATGATCCTCAAGCGGTTCGTCAAGGGGATCACCGAAGAGGCGGTGTTCCAGAAGCGCGCCCCGGCGAAACGGCCGGACTTCGTCGACGTCGCGGAATTGAAGTACGCGTCAGGTACGTCGGCCGCCGAAGCGGTGATCCGGGATGCAGGTGGTATGGTGTGGGCGGTCAACATCGGCTGCATCGACCTCAATCCTCACCCGGTGCGCGCCGACGACCTGTCCCATCCCGACGAGCTGCGCGTGGATCTGGACCCGATGCCCGGGGTGGAGTGGCACCAGATCGTGGCGGTGGCCATGGTCGTGCGCGGCGTGCTCGAGGATTACGGGCTGACGCCGTGGCCGAAGACTTCCGGATCACGGGGCTTTCACATCTATGCGCGCATCGAGCGGCGTTGGCCGTTCAAACAGGTGCGCCTGGCCGCCCAGACGATTGCGCGTGAGGTGGAACGGCGGGCTCCAGACCTGGCGACCAGCCGGTGGTGGAAGGAGGAGCGGGAGGGCGTGTTCGTCGACTTCAACCAGAACGCGTTCGACCGCACGGTGGCATCGGCGTACTCGGTGCGCGCCACACCGGACGCGCGGGTGTCGACACCACTGCGGTGGGAGGAGGTCGGCGACTGCCGCCCCGAGGAGTTCACCGTCGCCACCGTCCCCGACCGGTTCGAGGATTACGGCGACCCGTGGGAGGGAATAGACGACGCAGCGGGCACCCTCGATCCGCTACTGGAGCTTGCCGAAGCGCTCGGCCCGCCGGAGAGGGCGCCGCGCGGCGCGAAAAAGGGCGACGGCCGAAGACAATCGGCGAAGCCCCTCATCGAGATCGCCCGCACCCAGACCAAAGCCGAAGCGATGGCCGCGCTCGAGACGTGGCGCGGACGTTACCCGTCGGTAGCTGAGAAGCTCGAGGCTCCAGACGTTCTGGTGGACGGAATGCGGGGTCCCAGTTCCATCTGGTACCGCATCCGGATCAACCTGCAACACATCCCCGAGGATCAACGGCCGCCGCAGGAGCCGCTGCTTGCCGATTACAACCCGTGGGAGAACTACTCGGGGCCGCAATGGATGCGCGGAGGCTGAGCGGTATTGCTTTCGGGGTCAAAATATGTTCTTACGAAAGTATTAGTGTTGACTCCCGGTTGCCTTACTTTGGCTGGATACCTTGAGGGACAAGTGACCGAGAGGAGGCACACATGTACGGCAATCCAGCGTTCGACTGCGGTGGCGCACAAGTTCGTACCGTGTGCCGGCAGTTGGCCACCGTGGTGACAATCCAGGGCGTCGTCGACGACACCAATGTCGACAGGATCATCGCGCTCGCGCTGCGATCAGTCATCGCCGAGAAGGCCTTTGTCCTTGACCTCAGCGGTGTGGAATCGTTTTCCGCACAAGAACTTTCACTGCTGGCCGCAGTCGACGAGCGTTGCTTCCGCAGTGACGTCGAGTGGCGGCTGATCGCGAGCGAACCGGTGCTGCACGAGGTTTCCGGACTGAACTTCCCGGTCGCCGACTCGGTACCCGATGCGCTGCACCACTTCGCAGACAGCATCGACGAGCGACGCCACATGTTCCCCCTGCTGACCGTGCAGAGCGCGTAGCGAGAAAGGTCGTCATCGTGCTTCTCGACATCCGCTGGCTCGGATTCCTTCTCGGCCGTCGGCATCCGAGCGCCAAGCGCGCGGCGCGCGCGGCGCGATAGCTCGACTACCTAT
>CAZOIX010000660.1:0-3170 GCA_964579685.1 uncultured Mycobacterium sp. | reverse complement strand
GGATGCCGGCAGCAATAGTTTCACCGCGACCGTGACCTTGTCGGCGCCCGTCACCGGGTTCACCGCCGGCGACTTGGTCACCACGAATGCCAGCGCCACCCTGAGCGGTTCGGGGACCAATTACGTTGTCACGGTGAGCCCGTCTGCATCCGGGCAGTTCAGCGTGCAGGTGCCGGCCAACATCGCGGTCGACGGATCGGGAAGGTACAATCGCCCGTCCGAGATCCGCACCGCGACCTTCAACCCGCCCTCGGGGCCCGTCCTGCGCGTAACCGGCAGTGGCAAAACCATCGCGAGCGGGGACACCTCGCCCAGCAGCGGCGATGGAACCGTCTTTGGCGAAGCCGTTGTCGGGGGCAGCGCGGTCGACGGCACGTTTGTGCTGCATAACGACGGGGCGGCCGCGCTGGCGATTTCGTCGATCACCGTCGACAATACCAGCGGCAGTGCTTTCAGCCTGGTCGGGACCACGCCGGGCTCGATCGCTCCGGATGGGAATGCGTCGATCACCGTGCGTCTGGATCCTGCCGTCGCGGGTTCATTCAAGGCGGTGGTGAAAATCGCCAGCAATGATCCGGCCACCGCGACATACAGCTTTACCGTGAGCGGGATCGTCGCAGAGCCCGCACCCGAGATCTATATCTTCCGCTCCGGTCTGCCGCTTTCAAATGGTGCCGCAGCCGAGGCGAGGACCAGTTTCGGCACGATCGATGTCGGCGCCTCGGACAACCTGCAGTTCATCGTGTACAATTCGGGCAATGTCGACCTGACCTTCGCCACTTCCATCTCGCCCGGCGATGGGTACCGGTTGTCGTCAGGATCATCGGGCACGGTTCGGGCCGGGGCCTTCAAAGGCTTCGAGGTGTTCTTCGAACCCAAGGCCGAAGGCAGTTTCCCGACCACGGTTTCGATCACGAGCAATGATCCGAACACGCCGCTGTTTACTTTCGGCATGACAGGGTCGGCGACCGTGCCGGTGCCAACGATCGGCACGATTGCCCCGGACGAGGGTGACCAGGCCGGCGGCACGAGTGTGGCGATCACCGGCACCGGGTTTCTGACGGCGCAAGGCGTCACGTTCGACGGGATCGACGCGGCGAGCTTTACCGTGGCGAGCGACATCAGGATCGATGCGGTCTCTCCGCCCCACGCGGCGGGTGCCGTCGATGTGGTGGTGACCACCGCCGGCGGAGCGGCGACCGCCACCGGCGGCTACGCCTACCTCGGCTCGAGCGATGCAACGCTGTCGTCGCTGTCGGTCAGCGAGGGGACGCTGAGCCCTGCATTCGACCCTGCCCAAACGGGTTATACGGTGGCGGTTGGCGAGGCTGTCGCGACGATCGCGCTGACGCCGACCGCTGCGGATGCCGGGGCCACGATCACGGTGGCAGGCGCGGCTGTCGCGTCGGCGCAGGCGAGCGGCCCGGTCGCACTGTCGGCGGGTCAGAACGCGATCGTGGTCGAAGTGACCGCCCCCGATGGCACGACCCGGCAATATACGGTCACCGTCACCCGCGCGCCGTCCAGCGATGCCACGCTTGCGGGGCTCTCGGTCAGCGCGGGCACGCTGACGCCAGCCTTCGATCCCGCGCAGGGCAATTATACGGTGAGGGTCGCGAACGACGTCGACACCATTACCGTGACGCCGACCGCGGCGGGTGTGGGCGCGACGATCACGGTGAACGGCATCGCGACAGCATCCGGCAGCGCCAGCGCGCCGATTTCCCTCGTGGTCGGCACCACCCCGGTCACGATTAGGGTGACTGCCGCCAATGGTGCCTCGCGCGTCTACAGCGTTCCGGTCACGCGCGCCGCGCCGCCGACGATCAAGGTCTTTTCCATGGCCGGCGGCCAGGCGGTCGTCGCCAATGGCAGCACTGCTGCAACGCCCGGCACCGATTACGGTCAGGTCAATGTCGGGGGGCAGGGCACGCGCATCTTCGTGGTCAACAATGCCGGCGGGGCACCGCTGACGCTGACCGGGCTCTCCGTCACGCCCTCCGACGGCTTCACGGTTCCAGCGATTACCTCGCAAACGATTCAGCCCGGCGGAATCTATCAGCTGACGATACCCTTCAGGCCTACCACCACTGGCGTCGTCGACCCGGTCGTCTCGATCGCCAGCGACGATCCGAACACACCGACCTTCAGCTTCGCGATCCACGCCACCGCAGCCGCGCCGGTGCCCACGATCGGCTCGCTCTCGCCGGTCAAGGGCGTGGCCGGTGGCGGGGCCAGCGTCACCATCAACGGCACGGGATTCCTGACCGCGCAGAGCGTGACCTTCGGCGGCACCAATGCGAGCGCTTTCACCATCGCCAGCGATACCCCGATCCAGGCGACGACACCCGCGCATGCCGCGGGCGTCGTGGATGTGGCGGTCACCTCGCCGGGCGGAACTGCGACCGCCAGCGGTGCCTACACCTTCCTTTCCGGCGACGCGTCTCTGGCGAGCCTTGTGCCAAGCGATGGGGCGCTGTCGCCCGCGTTCGACCCAGCCGGGCAGAACTATAGTGTGCAGGTCGCACATTCGGTCGACACCTTCACGCTGACCCCCACGGCGAGCGATGCGGGTGCAACGATCACCGTCAATGGCAATCCTGTCGCTTCGGGAAGCGCGAGCGCGTCGGTCGCGTTGCCGGTCGGCGTAACGTCGATCACGGTCCGGGTGACTGCTGCGGACGGTTCAAGCCGCCTCTACTCGCTGGCAGTGACGCGCGCGCCCTCGAACGATGCGAGGCTCTCCGGACTCACGGTGAGCGAGGGGGCACTGTCGCCTGCATTCGATGCGGCCCAGCTTGGCTATTCGGTTGCGGTGGCCAATTCGGTCACCTCGATCATCCTGACGCCGACCGCTTCGGACGCGGGCGCGACGATCAGGGTGGCTGGCTCAATCACCGGCTCCGGTAACGCCAGCGCGCCGGTGGCGCTGGGCGCGGGGACGACTGCGATCGCGGTGCTCGTCACGGCGGCCGACGGCAGCACGCGCGAATATACCGTAGCAGTAACACGCGCCCCGTCGAGCGATGCGACGCTTGCCAGTCTGGTGCCGAGCGCTGGCGCTTTGTCCCCGGCATTCGACCCGGCGCAGCTGAGCTACGAGGTTTCGGTCGGCAACGGGGTCGACACGATCACGCTGACGCCGAGGGTTTCCGATGCCGGAGCGAGCG